>NZ_MQWB01000001.1:2890618-3168118 GCF_002257665.1 Rubricoccus marinus
GTGACGCATGCCGCTGCGCTGCCCCACGGACTCGGCCGAAAGGGCTGCGGCGGGGTGGGTGCCTTCGCTAAAAGGGAGCACGAGGCCGTACGGACCCGCGTGGCCGGCGTACACGCCGAGCGCCTCGGCGTTGCCGAGGTCCTCCCCGGCCTGCTTCAGGCGGATCTTCCCCTCATCCAAGATCACGATGGGATCGCCCTCGACGACGTCCTCGCTGTCGGAGACGAAGACGAAGCGGGCATTGCTCAACTCCTCGTCCCTCTTTGTCTGCGGGTCCAGGCGCAACGCGTGGACGGCCTCGCCGCGCAGGAGCGTCTGCAACGTGAGCCGGTCGGAGCCCGGCTGCGGCGTCAGTGCGCCCCCCTTGACCGACCAGCGCACGCCGATGCTGCCATCCCGCCCGTTGCGGTCCACGAGGTGGTAGCCGTCCGTATCACGGCGCAGAAACCCCTTCTTCGAGAGCGCCTGGAGGTTCTGCGTAACCGAGTTCGGGGACCGGTAGCCGAAGTGGTCTACGATCTCACGGTACGTGGGCCACACCTTCGTTTCGGAGACCGCCTCCTGTAGGTATTCGAGGAACTGGTGCTGCTTTTGCGTGAGATGACGGCGGCTCATGGGAGGGGTGGAAGCCGGGATGGAGTCCGCTGAAAGTAGAGACTCATATGTTAGGACACAACTTACGGGCCTCCGGCTCAGACCTCCTCGCGTCCGGCTCCAATCTCCCCCGCGATGCGACGCACACGGTCTGGCACGTTACTCCCCGCGTGGACGGCGAGATACGCGTCCACCAACGTCTCGACTTCGGAGCGCACGTCGGCGTCGAGCGTCATCCTCCCGGCCGTCTGCAGGTCCACCCGGGCGAACACCGCAAAGGCGCGCAGCGCCGCGCGGCTTGCAGCGATCTGGCGCGGCCCGTCCGCGGCGTCCCGCACGGCTCCGGTTTCGAGCAGCAGCACGCCGCCCTCGTCCGGGAGCGCGTCGAGTTCGGCGCGGTGGAGGTCGGGTGAGAACCCCAGGAGGTTGGCGAAGTGGAGCTGGAACCAGAGCAGCGCGTTACCCAGCCGGTCTTCGGCGGCGTCCAAGAACGTGAGCGTGCGGGCGAGCGCTTCGAGCGCCAGAGGCTGCACGTCTCCCTCGTCGAGGAGGGCACGCGTGAGTTCGAGCGCGCGGAGTGCGAGCGTAACGCGTTCCAGGTCCGTGGTGAGGCGCGGAAAGCGCTGGAGGTGCGAGACCTCGCGCAGCGTCTGAAGCCCGCGCTCGGGCTTGTAGTAGTACACCGCCTGGACGTACGACCCCGGCTGGAGCGTGGAGCCGAACGTGCTGGTGGGGCGGCGCGCGCCCTTCGCCATCGCGCCCACGATGCCGTTCTGGCGCGTGAGCAACGTGACGATGCGGCTGGTCTCGCCGTAGTCGAACGAGCGGAGGACGACGGCGTCGGTGCGGACGATCATGGCGGGCCTACGCCCGAGTTCCGACGCGGTGCCCCGCCAGAGGCCTCTGGCGAGACCGCGGGCTCAGTCCATCTCGCGAGGAGTAACGGCTGTTAGACCGGCGCACGCGCGGGGTCTACCGGGTGGTCCCGTTCGCCCTTATGCGCGTCCTCTACCGGTTTCAGAACGCCCTCCGCCTGACCTCCCCCGAGGGGTCCGGGCTACTGGCGCTGACGCTGGCAGGCGCGCTCGGCATGGGCGCGTTCGAGCTCCAGCAGCACGCGGGCGCGCCCTCCTCCGAGCTGTACTCGGAGTCCGACGCCGCGTTTGCCGCCGCCTCTCGCGCCGCGGTCCCCGCCGCGCAGGTGCTGGGGCCTGAGCCGGCCGCGGCCCCCTTCGCGCTGCTGGACTCCATCCCGACCCCGCCAGAGGCGGTCCCGCCCGATACCACCCAGGCCTCTGGCGCGGAGGCGCCGCTACCGCCCCCGCCGGTGACGGCCGGGAGAGCCTCTGGGCGCAAGGAAGCCGGCCGGGCAAACCTCAACACGGCGAGCCTCCAGGACCTCCAACGGCTGCCCGGTGTGGGGCCCGCCATCGCGCAGCGGATCATCGACTACCGGAATCAGAACGGACCGTTTCGCAGCGTCGACGCCATCACGGGCGTCAGGGGGATCGGGCCGAAAACGCTCGAGAAGATGAGGCCGTACGCTCATTTGTAGCGGCGAAGCGGGCGTGCAGCTACACGCGTTGTGTGGATACACTAGGGAGCGTGCCGCCAGAGGCCGCGTCTGTTCCACCTCTCCCCCGCTGCTGTGACCGTCCTCCACCTCGCCGCCGAGTGCGCCCCGTTCGCCAAAGTAGGAGGGCTCGCCGATGTCGTCGGCGCGCTGCCTGGCGCGCTCGCAGGCCTCGGCGTCCAGAGCGCGGGCCTGATGCCGCTCTACGGCGGCCCCGAGGGAGCAGTCGCCACCAAGGCCGGGCCTCTGGCGCGCGTGGCTGCCGGCGAGATCCGGTACGGGGAGAAGCCTCTCGCATACGCGATCTACCGCGCCGAACGGGAGGACGGTGCGCCGCTCTTTCTACTACATCAGCCCGAGCACTTTGGCGCCGAGGGCGTCTATTTCGGCCCCGGCAACCTCCCGTTCGAGAACGCCGACGACCGTTTCCCGGTCTTCCAACTCGCCGCGCTGGACTGGCTCGCCGCAGGCGAGGGCTTCTCGCCGGACGTTCTCCACCTGCACGACCACCACGTCGGCTTTGTCCCGGCGCTCTTGAAGCACGACGCTCGGTTCTCGTCTCTAGCAACCGTGCCGACCGTTTTCACCGTTCACAGCGCCGACCACCAGGGGTGGGCGCCAGAGGCCGTCTGGAAGAACATGGGCGCCCCGGAGGTCCCGTCAGAAGCCGTGCGCCTGGGCGGCACGCTCAACAGCATGAAGGCCGCGCTCCGCTACGCCGATGCCGTCACGACCGTCAGCCCCAGCTACGCGCAGGAGCTTCAGGCCGACGACGAGATGGCGCACGGCCTCGCGCACGAGTTCCGCGCCGCTGCGGACCGTTTCACCGGCATCGTCAACGGCGTGGACACGTCGGAGTGGGACCCCGCAACGGACCGGCACCTGCCGGCGCCTTTCTCTGCTGCCGACCTCAGCGGCAAGGCCGAGACCCAGCGCGCCGTCCGCGCCGAACTCGGGGTGGACGCCAGAGGCCCGCTGCTCACGTTTGTCGGGCGGCTCATGCGCGAGAAGGGCGCCGAGATCCTGCCCGGAGCCCTCGCGCGGATCCTGGAGGAGACGGACGCGCGGATCGCCCTCCTCGGCTCCGGCGCCCCCGAGTACGAAGCGCAGATGCGCCGGCTCGCCTCTGGCGCCGAGGCCAGCCGTCTCTCCGTCACGCTCGCCTTCGACAACGCGCTCGCGCACCGGCTCTACGCCGCGGGCGACTTTTTCCTGATGCCCTCGCGAAGCGAGCCGTGCGGTCTGGGCCAGCTCTACGCGATGGGCTACGGCACCCCGCCCATCGTCCACGCGGTCGGCGGGTTGCGCGATACGGTCCGGCCGTGGGACGGGGAGGCCGGCGTGGGCTTCGCGTTCGACGCTTTCACCGAGGACGCCTTCGTGGACGCCGTGCGCCGCGCGCTAGACGTGTTCGCGGCGCCAGAGGCGTACCGTCGGCTCCAGCACAACGGCATGGCCGCGGACCACTCGTGGGCGGCGTCCGCGAGCGCCTACGTTCACCTGTACAACGCTCTCGGCGCTTGATTTCCACCTCTGGCGCCAGAGGCGGGTTCTTCTCGCGCACTCGCGCGTAGGACTCCCCTGGCCCTCTCCTTCTCCCTTCTTTCTCATGCGTGACACTCTCGCGGTCATCCTCGGCGGTGGCGCCGGGACCCGGCTCTTCCCCCTCACCGACCACCGTTCCAAGCCCGCCGTGCCTCTGGCGGGGAAGTACCGGCTGATCGACGTGCCGATCTCGAACTGCATCAACAGCGAGTTGCTGCGCATGTTCGTCCTCACGCAGTACAACTCCGCGAGCCTCAACCGGCACGTCTCGCGCGCCTACCGCTTCGACCGGTTCGGCCACGGGTTCGTCTCCATCCTGGCTGCGGAGCAGACCGCGGATTCGAAGGAGTGGTTTCAGGGGACTGCGGACGCCGTGCGTCAGGTGCTCCCGCACATCAACCCGTACCCGCACCGCCGCGTGCTCATCCTCTCGGGCGATCAGCTCTACCGGATGAACTTCGCCACCTTCGGGCAGCACCACACCGCGTCGAGGGCGGACCTGACCGTTGCCACCATCCCGGTCACGGCCGACGAGGCGCCAGCGTTCGGCATTCTCAAGACCGACGCCTCTGGCGTGATCACGGAGTTCCACGAGAAGCCCGCGCGAGACAAGCTCGACGGGCTGGAAAGCCCCGTCTCCGCTAAGATGCGCGAGCAGGGACGCATCTACCTCGCGAGCATGGGCATCTACATGTTCGAGCGCGAGGCGCTTGGAGACGTGCTCGGCGCAAACCCCGAGGAGATCGACTTCGGCAAGCAGATCATCCCTGCGGCCATCGAGCAGCGGCGCGTGGTGAGCTACCCGCACGACGGCTACTGGTCCGACATCGGGACCGTGCGCTCGTTTTACGACGCGAACCTCGACCTCGCCGTCCCCCAACCGCAGTTCGACCTCTACGACGAGGACGCGCCGCTCTACACCCGGGCGCGCATGTTGCCGCCGGCCAAGATCCAGAACTCCCACATCCGGGACTCCATCATCGGCGAGGGCTCAGTCATCACCAACGCCACCATCGAGAACTCCGTGGTCGGCATCCGCTCCTATCTCAGCGAGGGCTCGACGCTGCGGCGCACCGTCATGCTCGGTGCCGACTACCTCCCCTGGCGCGATGCCGAGCGGCGTCCCGGCATCAACCCGCCACCCAACCCGGGCGTTGGTCCGAGGAGCCTAGTAGAGGGGGCCATCATCGACAAAAACGTCCAGATCGGCGCCGATTGCCGCATCACCGACGCCAGCAACAAGCCGGACGCCGACGGCGACGGCTGGTACATCCGCGACGGCGTCGTCGTGCTCGCTAAGAACGCCATCATCCCGGACGGGACGGTGATCTGACCGCTCGCCCCTAGCGTCACTGGCCTCTGGCGCCAGAGGCCGGCTGGAGCGACCGACGGCGCTAGTCGCTCCAGCGTACGCTGAGGCGGACTTCGGTATCGCCGCTCCCGCTGGTCACGCGGAACGACTCGTTGAGATCGCTCTCTAGGTAGTCGCCCAGCCGAAACGGGCCGATCTCGTCGATGAACTCGTCGTCCAAGAGCCCGTCGTCGTCGTACAACACCACGTAGACCTCCTCGTCAATGCCGACCTCGGTGGCCGGGACATCGTAAAAGACGGGGAGGTCACGGCTGTCCACATTGGGAATCGGAGCCGTCTCGATGATCAGTTCCCCGGACCTCGTCTCCAATACGAGGTAGATGTCCGGGTTCGGAGACGTGAGGCCGCTGTCCCATTCGTTGCCGTCGGGCTGGACCAATGGGAAGTCTTCGAGTTCGAACGTCCGGACGAACCCTCTGCGCACATCGTTGGCTCGCAGAGGGTTCGAGTCGCAACCCGCTACCACTCCGATGAGGAGAAGCGGGAGAATGCGCGAGAGCAGGAGCTGTGGCATCGGAGCGTGGGCGTCGCGGGATCACAAGATCGTGCCCGCGATGCTTCGGTGCCGACGCGCTTAGTTGTAGTCGAAGGTGACGCGCAGGTCGACCCCCGCGGCGGTGTCCTGGAAGGAGCGGACCCGGACGTTGCCGTCCACCAACGACTGCACGGCCACCGCGGCCGTCGTTCCCATGATGTCGTCCGCGCTCGCGGCGCCGCCGTCCTTGTCGACTACCTGGAAAGAGAGCGAGCGATCGAGTTGGTTGAGCGAGATCGTCCCGCCGATGTTCAACGTCTGCGGCAGCTCATCTTGGTCGAGGTCGCCGAACTCGCGGTCCCTCGTCGTCGCGACATCCACGCCATCGAGGCGAACGCGGACGTACACGTCTGGACCACCACTGCCGACCGCGTTGTCCCAATCGGAGCCGTCCGGCTTGTTCTCGGGGATCTGGTCCACGGTGACGTTGGTGATGCGCACGCTGGTGATCTCCTCTTCGCCGCCGGAGTCACAGGCGGTGAGAGCGAGAGGAAGCACGAGGAGGAGGGCGAGACGACGCATTCGGAGAGGCGGGAGTGGGTACAGGCGCCGTATACCCTCCCGGTCTCGCCGCAACGCCAGAGGCCTCTGGCGCCGGAGTCCCTTGAGCCGGTTAGGCGACGCCGAGTTCGACTGCGCGGCGCGAGGCCTCGCCCCGGCTGTGCACGTCCAGCTTGCGGTAGAGGCTCTTGACGTGGCTCTGGACCGTGTGGACGCTCACGCCCATCGCAGCGGCCATGCCGTCATCGGTGTCGCCCCTCGCGATCAGGGCGAGAACCTCCTGCTCACGCGGCGTGAGGCCGAGGGCCGCGCGCTCCCGCTCGGCCTCGTGCGCGCGGCTGGCGTCAGCGCGGACGCGCTCGACGAGCGTGCGCGCCACGCGGGCGCTGACGGGGGCGCCGCCCTTCCGGAGGTCGAGTACCGCGTCCACGATCCTATCGGCGGGCTCTTCCTTGAGGAGGTAGCCGCTGGCGCCAGCGGCGAGGGCGGACTCGATGCGCGCCTCGGCGTCGAACACCGTCAACATTACCACCTCGATCTCCGGGTGCTCTGCCTTGAGGTGCCGCGTGGCTTCCACGCCGTCCATCTCCGGCATCTCGATGTCCATCAGCACGACCTCTGGCGCCAGAGGCGCGAGCGCGAGATCGGCGAGAAAGGCGGCACCGTCGGCCGAGGAGAAGAGCACCTCCACCTCGTCGAACAGCGCGAGCCGTTGGAGGAGCCTCTGGCGGAGGTCGTCGCGGTCTTCGACGACAGCGAGACGGACGGGAGCGGGCATGCGACGGGGGCGGCGGACGAACCGCAAGAAACGACGCGGGCGGGTTGTCACGGCTCCCGAGATCTCGGGACTCTGTGCCCGGAGGCCTCTGGCGCCAGAGGCTAGCTCAGCAGCGCCGTGAGTTGGAGCAGGTCGTAGTCCACTTCTTTCTTGCGCCCCCACACGTTGCGGATGGGCGTCAGCTTGACGTCGTTGTTGACGATGCCGACCATGACGCCGGAGTGGCCTTCCAAGAGCGCCTCCACCGCGGCGTTGCCGAGGCGGCTGGCTAGGACGCGGTCGCGGGCCGTCGGGCTGCCGCCACGCTGGACGTGGCCGAGAACGGTCACGCGCGTGTCGATGTCGTCAAAGGCGCTTTCTTCGCGGAGCGCCTCGGCGATTTTCTGCGCGCCGCCCAACTCGTCGCCCTCGGCGACGACGACGATGCTGGAGCGGCTCTGGCTGGACATCAGCGAGAGGATGCGCTCCTTGATCGCGCCCATGTCAGTCAGCATCTCGGGGATGAGGACCAATTCGGCGCCGCCGCCGATGCCACACGAGAGCGCGATAAAGCCCGTGTCGCGGCCCATCACCTCGATGAGGAACAGGCGGTCGTGCGCGTCGGCCGTGTCGCGGATCTTGTCGATGGACTCTAGCGCGGTGTTCAGCGCCGAGTCGAAGCCGATGGTTTCGTCGGTTCCGAAGAGGTCGTTGTCGATCGTGCCCGGGCAGCCGACCACGGCGATGTTGTGCTCCTCGCCCAGGCGCGTCGCGCCCTCCAGCGTGCCATCGCCACCGATGACGACGAGGGCGTCCACGCCGTGCGCCTTGAGGTGCTCGGCGGCGCGCTCGCGTCCCTCTTTCGTGCGGAACGCTTTGCTGCGGGCGCTCTTGAGGATGGTACCGCCTTGCTGCAAAATGTTGGAGACCGAGAGGCGGTCCATCTCCACGAAGTCGCCGTCAATCATGCCCGCGTAGCCGCGCCGGATGCCGACAACCTCCAGACCTTCGGCGAGCGCGCGGCGGACGGCAGCGCGGATGCAGGCGTTCATGCCGGGAGCGTCACCGCCAGAGGTGAGCACGCCGATACGGGAAAGCTCCTTCACGAGGACTGGGGGCTAGAAACAGAGACGGGCGGGAGCACGAAGTCTACCGCCACCTCTGGCGCCAGAGGCGGAAGCCTTCGGGAAAGAGCGCGCCAGGTGCCAGAGCCGGCCGAAAGCCGCTCACCGCGCCGGCCGAAAGCCGCTCACCGCGCCGCCAGAGGCCCATCGCCCGGCCTCTGGCGGCGTAGGCTAGCCGCGCGGGTCCTTCGGGCGGACGAGCACGATGCCGACCTGGGACTTGATGCCCTGGACGTAGCTCTGCAAGTCGTCCGAGATCTTGACCTGCTCGGACGAAAGCGAGGCGTGCATAAACCCGGTATGGGCGGCCGTTTTGTGGACAAACCCGGTGTGCGTCACGTCCAAACCGCCGATGCTCGTCGCCGTCGCGATGATGTCGCCGGGCTGCATAAAGCCGTAGGCCTGCGCGATCCGGTTTTGCGGGATGTAGTAGAGTTCGGTCCCCGCGAGGTCGGCTTCCATGTCGACGATGCAGGCGTACGAGGAGTCTGCGGCGAGGTGCGGGTACGCGTCGCGGTGCGTGGACATGAAGTCGATGCGCTTGTCGAACGCTTCGCCGCCAGAGGCCTCGGTGATGTTGGTGAGCGTGCCGCGAGCCTCGTTGTCGCGGATCCAGTCCGAGAAGTAGTGCAGGCGGGAGCAGTAGGCGCCCATCTCGCCGCCGCGGTACCGGAGCTCGCGCACCCCACGCACGTAGCTGGCGTGGTCCGTCTGACCGGTCGCGATAGCGTTCGCGAGCGCGAGCACGTTCTCGATGTAGAGCACGCAATCGAACGCGCGGAGCGTGACCACGAGGGTTTCCGTAGCGGGCTCGTCCAGCAAGCCCCCGATGTACGGCTGGCCGATCATCATCTCGCCCACCTTCTGGACCAACTCGCCGTAGGGCAATGTGGCCCACTCTTCGACGTCGGCGCGTTCTATCACGGACGTGAAGAGCGCCTTTGTCTCGGCGTCCAGCGCAACGAGCGTGTCGGCGGCGACCAACTCGCCCGCGTTGGGCAACGCGTTGGAGGCGGGCGGCGCGGCGGCGCCAGAGGCCTCTGGCGCGCGGGCTTCGGCCGGGCCGGGATCGGTGCAACCGGAGAGGGCGGGCACCACGAGAAGCGCGGCGAGGAGGAAGGCGAGCACGGCTGGCATAGACTGGCGGGGGCAGGGCGACTCAAGAACGCCCGAGGCGCGGGGCTGTTGCGGGTTCTGGGTTCTGGGTTCTGGGTTCTGGGTTCTGGGTTCTGGGTAAAGCTGTCCCGCGCTCGCCTCTGGCGCCAGAGGATTCCTGGAACCCACAGGCGAGGTCCCCTCTCCCCTCGGGAGAGGGACAGGGTGAGGGGCGATCCGACCGCCAGAGGCCTCTGGCGGGACCCGGAGGCATCCTGCGAGCCGGGCGTGTGCAACACGCCCCTGCCGGAGGCCACGCCGAACACCAGAGGTGTGTGCCGAACGCGGCCTCCGGCGGAACAAATCGGGCCGCGGACACCCTCACACCCTCACACCCTCACACCCTCACACCCTCCGCCAGAGGCGGCAACCGCGTCGCCGCGCCAGTCGGCGTGTAGGGACACGGCGGCGGCCAGACGCGCTTCGTACTCATCGCGCGGGATCTCGACGACGCCCAGGCTCGCGAGGTGATCGGTCTGCATCTGCACGTCGAGAAGCACGAAGCCTCTGGCGCGAAGCCGTTCCACGAGGTGCACGAGCGCCACCTTGGAGGCGTCCGTCGCGCGGCTGAACATGCTCTCGCCGAAAAACGCGCCCCCAACCGCGACGCCGTAAAGGCCGCCGACCAGCTCGCCAGAGGCATCCCAGCATTCCACCGAATGCGCCGCGCCCTCGCGGTGGAGCTCGGTGTAGGCCCACTCCACCTCGGCCGAGATCCAGGTCTGCTCCCGGCCCGGAGCCGGGCGCGCGCACGCCCCGATTACGGCCTCAAACGCCTGGTCCACCGTCACGGAGTACGTTCCGCGGCGGAGCCTCTGGCGCAGCGAGCGTGAGACGCGGAGGCCATCGAGCGGGAGAATGGCGCGCGGGTCCGGCGCGAACCAGTAGATGCGGTCGCCGTCGTCCGGGTCCGCCATCGGGAAGAACCCGATGCGGTAGGCGTGGAGCAGGACGGCGGGGGTTAGCATAAGAGGGTGCGTGGAAGGTGGACCCCGCGCGCTGAAGGTGCAAGCCCCTTCGGGTATCTTCCGCCGACTCCCCGCACCTATGCAGTTTCCTTCCGGCCCCCTCCAAGCCCGTACCGGCGACCACACGTTCACCGTAGAGCGCGATGGCGATACGCTCCTCGTCAACGGCGAGGCCAGCGACGCGCGCGTCGTGCGCCTGGACGATCACGCGGTTCTCTTTACGGAGAACGGCAAAACCACCGTCGTCGGCATCGAGCGCCAGGACGACGGCTCTGTGATCGCGACGGTGAACGGCAAGCGGATCCCGGTGGAGATCAAGACGGCAACAGACCTTCTGCTGGAGTCCTTCGGCATGGACGCGGGCGCGAGCACCGCCGACCGCGAGATCCGCGCGCCGATGCCCGGACTCGTTCTCCGCGTGCTCGTCAAGCCCGGAGACGCCGTCGAAGCCGGCCAAGGCGTGGCCGTATTGGAGGCGATGAAGATGGAGAACGAGCTGAAGGCGCCCGCAGCGGGGACGGTCGCGGCGGTCCACGCCGAGGCCGGCGCGGCGGTCGGCAAGAACGACCTGCTGATCGAACTCGGCGAGTAGCCACTGGCCCACGGGCGGCGCCCCCCGGCCTCTGGCGCCAGAGGCCTCCGGCCTACTCCCCTTCCGGCGCGTTCGGCTCGGCTTCGGGCATGCCCCACTCGGACGTGCCCCACGTGCTCGCAGGGCGGTCCTTCGTGGCGATAAAGAGCGCGACGCCAGCGGCGACGCTCGCGTTGAGGCTCTCAGCCGGCCCGCGCATAGGGATCGCGGCGAGGCCGTCGCAGGCCTTGCGTACGCCTACGCTCAGGCCACGGCCCTCGCTGCCGATGACGAGAACGGTCGCGCGGTCCCAGTCCCAATCCCAGACCGTCGTGGCGCGGCTGTCGGCCTCTGGCGCGGCCTCCAGGCCCACCACCCAGTAGCCGCGCTCCTTCATGGCACCCAGCGCGCGGCCGAGGTCGCGCGTGCGCGCCAGAGGCGCCTGGAGCGCCGTCCCGGCGCTGGCCTTGACGGCGGTCGCGGAAAGCGGCGCCATGCCTTTCTCCGTCACCACCATCGCGTCAACGCCCGCGCCCACGCCGCTGCGGATGATGGCGCCGTAGTTGTGCGGGTCCTCCACGCCGTCGAGCGCGAGGACGAGCGGCTTCCGCTCGCGCACCTCGTCGTTGGTCGGCGCGATCTGGCTGAGCAACTCGTCCACGTCGCGGTAGGCGATGGGCGCCACGAGCGCGACGACGCCTTGGTGCACAGCACCCTTGGCGGAGCGCTCCAGCGCCTGCTGCGGCACCATCTGGACCGGTACGCCTGCGGCGCTAGCGGCCTTGCGGACCTTTTCCAGCGCGCCCTCGATGCGCCCGCTCCCCCGCGCGAGCATGATCTTTTCGATGCGCGACGGCTCGGCGTCGAGGAGTTCGCGGACGGGGTTGCGCCCGGCGACGATGGTGGGATCGGACATGTCTCGGCGTGCGGTCGTGAGGCGGCAAGGTGCCAGCCACTGGCGTCCGGGACAAACGAAAAGCGTGCGCCTCTGGCGAGTGCGGCGCCGCACCGTGCCTCTAGCGCGAGAGGCTCAGACCATCTCCTCCAGCCGCGTCACGAGGCTCTCGGCCCACGCTTCGTGCTCCGGCTTCATCAGCACGCTGCGGAGGATGCGCGCGTGCGGGCGGTCGCGCACGATCTCGGGCGGGAAGGCGTCCGCGTCCACGCGGTAGAGGCTGAGATAGACGGCCTCTGGCGCGGCCATCGCGCGGTCGAACAGCGCGCCAGAGGCCGCGTCGATCTCTGAGAGCGACGCGCTGGCCGGGTAGTAGCCCACGATGTCGAGTTCGGGCTCGCGCCAGAGACGGAACGCGGGCGACGCCTCAATGCCTCTTGCGAAGGCGCGGGCGGCACGGAGCGTGGCGGCCAGGACCGGGCCCAGCCCGTCGTCAGGCGCCAGGGGTAGCGCGCGGAGCGTGAGCCACAGCGCAGCGGCGGCGGCTCCCGGGCGGCTGCACTCCAGGCTGATCTCGCCCAGGTGCAGCGCGTCGGACGTGAAGTAGGTGTACGGCGAGTCGTGCCGGTAGAAGCGGCCCACCGACGGATCGCGGAAGAGGACGGCGCCGCAGCCGTAGGGCTGGAGCCCGTGCTTGTGCGGGTCCACCACGACCGAGTCGGCGTCCTCGATCGCGAGGAAGTCCCCGGCGGGGAAGCCGCTCAGGCCTCTGGCGCCAGAGGTCTCCCCTTCTCCGTTCTCGCCAGAGGCCAGCAGGCGGAAGAAGCCGCCGTACGCCGCGTCGATGTGGACGCGCGCGCCGTAGCGGCGGCACAGCGCGATGCCCTCGCGGATGGGGTCCACCGTTCCGAGCCCCGTCGTGCCGGCGGTCAGGACCACGGCGCTCACGGCGCCCTCTGCCAGAGGCCCCTCCAGCGCGCCGAGGTCCATGCGGCCTCTGTCGTCGGTCGGGACCGTGACGACGTCCAGGCCGAGGACGTGCGCCATGCGGGCGTGCGTGTAATGCGCCGCTTCGCTGACCGCGATGGCTGGGGGCGTGCCTGCTTCGCGCGCGAGCTCGCGGACGACGAAGAGCGCTTCGAGGTTGGCGACCGTTCCGCCGCCGGTCAGGTGGCCCAGGTGCTCGGCCGGGAAGCCGAACATCGCGGCCAGATCCGCCACCACCTCCTTCTCCATCCTGCCCGTGGCCGGGCCGCCGTCGAGCGCGTGGTTGTTGGGATTGAGCCGCATCGCCGCCGCGTAGGCCGCCCATGCGACCGGGTGCGGCGGCTTGAGCATCTGCCCGGCGTAGCGCGGGTGGAAAAACGGATAGATGCCGTCCTCCTCGCCATCGGTCGGCGCCGTGAGGCGCGCGGTGAACTCCGCGATGGCGCCGTCCAGCCTCTGGCGCGGCACGCCGAGCGAGGGGTGTGCCTCGAACGCGCCGTGCTCGGCCTCCCAGGCCTCTACCGGGTCCAGGATCTGCGCGAGCAACGCGCGAGGATCGACGGCGTCCGCGCTCATGCCGAGACCGGGACGGCGTCGCCAGAGGCCGACGTGCCGGGCGCGTCAGAGGCGCCGGGCGTGCCCGCCTGGGGCGGCGTGGTGATGCGTCGCGTGAGCATCGCCACGCCGATCGCGCCGAGCGTGATCAGGCCGATGGAGATCCATTGCGACTGCGAGAGGCCCAGCGCCCAGACCTTGTTGGTGCGCATGAACTCGATCAGGAACCGCTCGGCGCCCGTCAGGATGAGATAGACCGAGAAGAGCCAGCCGGCCTTGAACGGGTGCTTGCGCATGATCCACAGGAGCCCGCCGAGCACGAGCGCGGCAAACGTCTCGTAGAGCATCGTCGGGTACACGCCGATCGCGCCTGGGATGTCACACTCGATCTGTCTGGCGAGGGCGTTGAACGTTACCGGGTCCTGGATCGGCCCGCCGTAGACGTAGGCGCGAGGGAAGGTTTCGGTCCAGAGAAAGCCGGGGACCCAGGCGGGCTTGTCCGCGAGCGTGGAGCACAGGCCCCAGTCACCATCGCCGGAGAGGTAGCAGCCGATGCGGCCGATGCCGTAGGCAATCATGAGCCCCGGCGAGGCAGCATCCGAAAGACGCGGCACCTCGATCTTCTTTTTGCGCGCGTACCACATCACCGAGAGCGTCGCGAGGATGAGGCCGCCGTAGAACGTCAGCCCCGCGCCGGAGAACAGGACTTCGACGGGGTTGCGGACGAACTCGTCCCAGAAATCGAGGATGTTGAACAGCTTGGAGCCCACAATGCCCGCGACGACACCGATGCCCATCAGCGTCCACACGTAGACAGAGGGGCTGACGAGGCTGCTCTTCTCCCGCCCCTTCGCGTCCGTAACCGTCGCGCGGACGGGCGCGATGAGGCCACGGTTGTACAGCCGGTCCAGTTCCTTCTTCGTCAGCCACGCGGCGACGAGAAAGGCCGTCGCGACCATGAGGCCAAACGAGTGGAGCGGGATCGGGGAGGTGAACCCGAAGAGATCCTGAAAGATGTCGCTGACGCGGGGGTACATGGGCGCGAGGCTGGGGACGGCAAGATCGCACGCCGCCTGCCCCAACGGGGCCCCCGCCGTTTCTCGCGCCCGCGACGCCCCAGGTCTTCACGCCAGAGGCCTCTGGCGCACGTCCACTCCTGCCGCGACTGAGTGCGTGGCGCGCCTCTGGCGCCAGAGGCTCAGTTGGGCGTCGGTTACTCCGGCTTCTCGAAGACGAGGATGTGCTGCTGCGGGAGCACGTCGCGGTTCTCCACGAAGCGCCAGCCGTTGGCCTCCACCTCGGCGATGGCCTGCCTCTCCGTCATCGTGTGAAGGCGCTTGATGGGGATCGTGGGGTCCTCGCCGCGGTACTCCACGAGAACGAGCTGACCGCCCGGCCGCGTGCCGCGGAGGATGGCAGCCAGCATCTCGCGCGGGTGCGAGAACTCGTGGTACGCGTCCACGATCAGCGTGAGGTCCACGGACTCCGGCTCTAGACCGGGGTCTGAGACCGTGCCCATGACGGTCTCCACGTTCGTCGCGTTCTCCACCTCTGCGCGCCCGGCGACGATCTGGAGCATCTCGCGCTGGATGTCGACGGCGAGCACCTTGCCCGTTGGGACGAGGGGCGCGAGGCGGAACGTGAAGTAGCCCGTGCCCGCGCCCAGGTCTGCCACCACGGCGTCGGGGGCGAGGTCCAGCGCGTCCACGAGCAAGTCCGGGCGCTCCTGGCGCGCGCGGTCCGGGCGCTCCAGCCACGCCGCGCCGCGGTGGTCCATCACGAGCGCGATCTCGCGGCCCATGTAAAACCGGCCGGTCCCATCGCGCGAGGCCTCGCCTTCCTCGTAGAAGACGCCATCGCGCGCCTGGCTCAACGAGCCTCTGGCGAAGGGCGTCGTCTGGGTGGTCTCGGCGGGCGCCAGAGGCTGCGGTTCCG
Organism: Rubricoccus marinus; assembly: GCF_002257665.1. Classification (NCBI taxonomy): domain Bacteria; kingdom Pseudomonadati; phylum Rhodothermota; class Rhodothermia; order Rhodothermales; family Rubricoccaceae; genus Rubricoccus; species Rubricoccus marinus. The sequence goes on from NZ_MQWB01000001.1 coordinate 2,905,686, forward strand.
GCGGGCTCTGCGCCGAGCAGCCGAGCGCGGCGCCGGTGCCCAGAAAGGCGGCGGCGAGCACGAGGCGGGTCGTCATGGATGTGCGAGGGGTGTGCACGAGCAGGACGCCGTGGACGGCGTGGAAGTCACACCGTGAACGTACGGACACCCGCGCGGGTGCCCCGGCGGCCGGAAGCCTTCCCCGGCCGCCTCTGGCGCCAGAGGCCTACGCGTTCGGCCGCGCCATGGGCACGGGGCGCTGGATGGACTCCGGGAACGGCATCCCGCCCGTCCCGTCCGGCACGGCGTACGGCTCGCGGAGCTCGACCGGCTCCGGGGTGCCCTTCCGTTTTTTGGACGCGATGTTGAGAAACTCGACGAGCAGCGAGAATGCCATCGCGGAGTAGATGTAGCCCTTGGAGACGTGTTGGTCCAGGCCCTCGGCGACGAGCGTGACACCGATAAGGATCAGGAACGCGAGCGCCAGCATCTTCACCGTCGGGTGCTTGTGCACGAAGTTGGAGATCGGCGTCGCGAAGACCATCATCGCGCCCACGGCGATCACGACGGCGATGATCATGACCATGATCTCGTCGGCCATGCCGACGGCCGTGATGACGGAGTCCAGCGAGAACACGATGTCCAAGATCGCGATCTGGATCAGGACGCTCGTAAACGAGACGGCCTTCTTGGTCTCCTGAGACGAGTGGGCGTCGCCTTCCAGCTTGTTGTGGATCTCGTGGGTGCTCTTGCCGATCAGGAAGAAGCCGCCCAGGAGCAGGATCAGATCCCGGCCCGTGATCGCGCCTGGCGTCCCCTCCGGCGGCACGCCCCCGTGACCCACGCCTCTTGCGCCCTCGCCGAATCCGATCAGCGTGTCCAGGAACGGCAGCTCGAACAGCGTGCTCGTCAGCCCCATCACCCATGAGAGTGAGAGCAGGAGCAGGATCCGCATGCCCATCGCGAGGCCGAGCCCGATGGTGCGCCCGCGCGCCTGTTGCTCCTCCGGCAGCTTGCCGGTCAGGATCGAGATAAAGATGATGTTGTCGATCCCGAGGACGACCTCCAAAAGGGTGAGCGTCCCGAGCGCGACCCACGCATTCGGATCTGCGAGCCAGTCAAACATGAGCGAGAGGTGTGGAAGAGAGGGGCCGAAAGCTAGCCCGACGGCGCCCCCGAACCTTGCCCGGCCATTCCTGGAGTTTGCCCCACGCCGATCCGCCGCGCTTTCGCCTCTGGCGCCAGAGGCCGGGGCGATCTTGCGCGTCCACCTCCTCCCCCGCTGTGCCCTTTCCCGCCCTGCTGGCGACGGTCGCCGTTGTCTACGCCGCGTTTGTCGGGTGGTGCGCGTGGCGCGTCCGCACGGCGCCCGGCGAAGATGCCTCTGGCGGGGAAGCGGATCGCGCCAGAGGCGCCGGTGAGGAGTGGCCGCACGTCGCCGTCCTCGTGGCTGCGCGCGACGAAGAGGTCTCTATCGCGAGGTGCCTCGACGCGCTCCTCGCGCAGGACTACCCGGCGGACCGGCTCCAGATCATCGTCGCCGACGACCACTCCACGGACCGCACGGCGGAGATCGTCCAGCGGTACGCGTCGCCTCTGGCGCCAGAGGCGACGCCGCGCGTTCGTCTCGTAAGCGTCCCCGATCCCGACGGCCCGCTTTGTGGCAAACCCCTCGCGATCCACACCGCACTCGACGCCACCGACGCTCCGGTTCTGCTCGTCACCGACGCCGACTGCGCTCCGCCAGAGGCGTGGGTGCGCGGGCTTGTTAGCTCGCTCGGCCCCGACGTTGGGCTCACGGGAGGGCTCACGCTGATGGAGGCTCGCACGCGCTTTGAAGCGGCGCAGTCGCTGGATTGGAGCTACCTCCTAGGCGTGGCGAGCGCGCTGACCGAGGCGGGCCTGCCCGCGACGGCGATGGGCAACAACCTCGCCTTTCGCCGCGAGGCCTACGACGCGGTCGGCGGCTACCCCGGTCTCCCGTTTTCCGTGACGGAGGACTACGCGCTGTTCAAAGCCATCGCAGACCAAGGCCTCTGGCGCGTGCGCTTCCCGCTCCACGCGAGCACACGTGTCCGCACGCTGCCGGCGCGCTCGTTTTCGCACGCGTATCGCCAGAGGCGCCGCTGGGCGCGAGGCGGAATGCGCGCGGGCCCGACGCTGTGGGCGGCCTACGCACTCGCCCACCTCGCGCACCTGGTGCCGCTCCTCGGCCTGGCTCTAGCGCCAGCGGCCGGGCTCGCGGCCCTCGCCGTCAAGCTCGGCGCAGATGCGCTGCTGCTCTCGGCGGTGACGTCCCGCGTTGAGGGCGACCAACTCCGAGCGGGGTCCTTTCTCGTGTTCGAATGCTTTCTCTTCCTCTACATGACCACGCTGCCTCTGGCGCTTCTGCTCGCGCCCAAGATCCGCTGGAAAGGCCGGACGCATTGAAGGGCCTAGTCCGGACGCAGAGCGCACCCGCCCTCAAAGCGAGGAGCCCGCTGGGCAGAACCAAAGCTCGAATCGGACGACCTTCCGCCATTAGCCTCTGGCGAAGCGAAGCCGGTTAGGCCTGGAGTATAACAGAGCGTTCGTTGTAGAACGATCGGTCGCCTTCCCCCGATTCCCCGCCCCTCTCTCGTGCCTCTGAACGGGCACAGTGGCCTTCACGGCGTCATCTTCGCGTTCTCGCGAGGCGTGACTCACGCTTGCAAGACGCCAGAGGCGGGATGGGTGTCGAGTAGAGAGCACCAGACTGTCGCTCTCTCCATCGTTGCGGCTGATTCTGCGAAGAGACGTATTCAGCAACACGCGCAGGCCGTGTAGCTACGTATCCGTTCCAGTCGTTCCAGGGCGCATCCTAATTCGGATCAGGATCGTAGCTTGTGAACACCGCCCAAAGCCAGGGCTTTTCTTCGTTTGCACTCTCCGATCCATGCCCCGCTCAAAAGGCGTCATCCGGATCGACTCCGACTCTACCCACGGCTGGCAGGTCCGGGTCTACCGACACGGCAAGACGTATTCCAAGTTGTTCTCTGACCGGAAGCATGGGGGTCGAGAGGAGTCGTACGAAGCGGCAGCAGCGTACCGGGAGGAGCTCGAAGCCGAGGTCGCCGCGCTGCCCGAGGCCGCGCCACGGCGCCGCCTGATCCGCCATAACAAGAACAACTCGACAGGCGTCGTCGGCATCTCGCGCACGTACAAGCGCGACCGCCGCGGCATCAAGCACGAGGTCTACGCCGTCTCTTGGAACCCGGAGCCGGGCGTCGCCAGAGGCACCTCGTTCTCCATCAAGCGCTATGGGGAGGACACCGCGTTCCGGCTCGCGTGCGAGCTGCGGTGGAGCAAGATGAAGGAGATCTACGGCGACCGCTACGACGTCTCCAGCTACCTCGACCTCTACCGACAGAAGGCGACCGTCGACGCGCGCCAGAAGGACAAGGAGTAAGGCCGCCGGAGCGCGCGAGCTCTCGACGCAGGCCTGCGCCTCTGGCGCCCGAACCCCACAAAAAACGCCCCGCCCGGAGATTCCGAGCGGGGCGTCGTGGTCTAGACGCGATGCGCCAGAGGCCTAGCGGTTGTCCGCGCTGCGTCCCTGGTTCTCGGCCTGCGCCTCTGGCGGCGGCTCGCCCGTGCCGGTTGCAGCACCCTGCTCGGCGTCGGGGTGATCCGCGCCCGCCTCGGTCTGGGGGACCTGCGGGTTGCCGGTGGCGTCCGGGTTGGCGGAGTCCGAGGCCACAGCCTCAGCTTCCTGCTGCTCCGGGGCTTCGCTCTCCTCACCAGAAGCCTCTGGCGCGGCGTCTGGCGTGTCCTCCGTCTGCGGAGCCTCGGCCTTCGAAGAAGACGTAGCAGCTGCGCCGGCGGAACCGCCGCGACGGCGGGACGACGAACGGCGCGTCTTGCGCTTCGTGCCACCGGTGCCTTCGGGCTTGACGTCGTTGAAGTCGACGAGCTCGATGACCGCCATCTCCGCGGCGTCGCCGCCGCGCTGGCCCAGCTTCACGATCCGCGTGTAGCCGCCGGGGCGGCCGTCAATGGCTCCCGCGATCTCGGCGTACAGCTCCTTGACCGCCTCCTTGTCCTGGAGCTTGCGGAACGCCTGGCGACGGCTCGCTGTGGAGTCGTCCTGGGCGCGGTGGATGATGGGCTCAACGAAGGGCCGGAGCGCCTTCGCCTTGGCGAGGGTGGTCTCGATCCGCTTGTGGCGGATCAGCGCGGTAGAGAGCGCCTGGAGGGTCGCTTTCCGGTGGGACGCATTCCGCCCGATCCGCTTTTTCTTGTTTGCGTGTCGCATATCAGTTTCTGGTTGTCGGTTTTCGGTCTCTGGCCCGCGCAGGAATGCCGCGGGCCGCGAACCGACAACCGCTAGGCGGGCTGTTCAGCGTAGCGCCCGACCTCCATGCCGAAGCGGAGGCCGCGCTCATCGAGGACCTGGACGAGCTCCTGCAAGCTCTTCCGGCCGAAGTTGCGGAACTTGAGCATCTCGCTCTCCTCCCGGCCGACGAGGTCGCCGATGGTCTTGATGGAGGCCGCACGCAGGCAGTTCTGTGCGCGGACGGAGAGGTCGAGGTCGTCGACGGACTGGTGGAGGATGGCGCGGACGCGCTGAACCTCAGCGTCGACCTCGGTCGTCTCCTCCGTTTCCTCCGGCGCCGTGTCCACCTCGACGAAGAGGCCGATGTGATCCCGGAGGATCGCAGCCGCTTCGGTGAGAGCGTCCTCTGGCGTGATGGAGCCGTCGGTCTCGATCTGCATCGTGAGCCGCTCGAAGTCGAGGCTGTCACCGACGCGGGTCGGGGTGACCTCGTACTTGACGTTCAGGATGGGCGTGAAGATGGAATCCACAGCGACAACGCCGATGGGGTCGTCTGCACGCTTGTTCTCCTCGGCGGGGATGTAGCCGCGTCCCTGCCCGATCCGGAGATCGACGCGGACTTCAGCGTCCTCTGCGAGGTACGCGATGTGGTGGTCGGGGTTGAGGATGTCGAAGTCCGCCGTAGCGTCTGCGATGTCCTTGGCCGTCCACTCACCAGGGCCCTCGAGGAGGATAGAAATGGAACCCTCGTCCTCCTCGTGCGCGCGGAAGCGCACGCCCTTGAGGTTGAGGATCACGTCGGAGATGTCCTCGGTCATGCCGGGGACGGTCGAGAACTCGTGCTGGACGCCGTCGACCTTGAGGGCCGTAATGGCGGTGCCGCCGAGGCTCGAGAGCAGCACGCGCCGGAAGGCGTTGCCGATCGTGAGACCGTAGCCGCGTTCGAGCGGCTGGACGACAAACCGCCCGTAGGTGTCGCTCATTTCCTCGACCTGGACGCCGTCAGGCATCTGGAGCTGGATCGTAACCATGCGTAGGTAGGGGTGTGTGTTCGTGAGAGCGAGCCGCCAGAGGCCACGGGGGCCGGCTGCCTCTGGCGCCAGAGGCGCGGAGGCAGGCTGCGCGGGGCAGCGGCTGGCGGCGGCGGTTTACTTCGAGTAGAGCTCGACGATGAGCTGCTCGCGGATGTTTTCCGGGATGTCCTCCCGCTCCGGGTAGTCCAGGAACTTGCCGACGAGGCGGTTCCGGTCGACTTCCAGGTAGGGGAACGAGCGCCGGTTGCGCTCGGCGGACTCCTTGACCATCTCCAAGTTCTTGGACTTGGGCCGGACCTCGACGATGTCGCCGGGGCGGAGGAGGTGGCTCGGGATGCCGCTCACGCGGTCGTTGACCATCACGTGCCCGTGGGCGACGAGCTGGCGGGCCTGGCGGCGCGTCCGCGCAAAGCCGAGGCGGAAGACGACGTTGTCGAGACGGGACTCGAGGAACTTCAGGAGGTTCTCTCCGGTGACGCCCTTCTTGCGGGCGGCCTTCTCGAAGAGGTTCCGGAATTGCTTCTCGAGCAGGCCGTAGGTGTACTTCACCTTCTGCTTCTCGGCGAGCTGCACGGAGTACTCAGACTCCTTGCGGCGGCGTGCGTTGCCGTGCTGGCCGGGACGGTAAGGCTTGCGCTCCAGCGCCTTGGAGGGGCCGAAGATGGGCTCGCCAAATCGGCGGGCGAGCTTTTGTTTGGGTCCGCGGTAACGGGCCATGAGCTGTGGGGGGCTTCGTTGAAAAGAAAACGTTGCGACTGCCCAGCGGGGAGCCTCGCTGGAGCCTCTGGCGGGTGCCAGAATGCTCCGCTCCCGACCAGCCTCTGGCGGTGCGGCGTGAACCGCGCCAGAGGCTGATCAGCAATCGCGGCCGGGCTTCTGCCTGGCGCCAAGCGGTGAGGATGGAGCGGGGTCTCCCCCGTCCCAATCACTCAGACGCGGCGGCGCTTCGGCGGCCGGCAGCCGTTGTGAGCGAGAGGAGTGGTGTCGCGGATGGAGAGAACCTCCAGGCCCGCGTTGGCGAGAGCGCGAACGGCGCCTTCGCGGCCCGAACCCGGGCCCTTGACGTACACGTCGACGCGGCGCAAGCCGAGGTCGTGTGCTTCCTTGGCAGCCTCCGCCGCGGCCACCTGGGCGGCGTACGGCGTGTTCTTCCGCGATCCGCGGAAGCCCATCTTGCCGGCCGAGCTCCACGAGATCGTGTTGCCGTAGGCGTCGGTGATGGTGATCAGGACGTTGTTGAACGTCGCCTTGACGTAGCACGAGCCGTTGGACTCGACCTGTACGTTCTTCTTGCGGGCGCCGCGGCCCCGCTGTTGCTTAGCCATGTCTGTAGATGTTGGAGTCCGGTGCGAACGCGTCAGGGGTGGTCTCGCCAGAGGCCAGAGCCTTCTGGAGATGCCTGCCTGCGTCTGCTCCCGTTGCCTCTGGCGGGCGGCCCGAAGGCCGCGCCAGCGGCGAAAGTGCAAAGCGGTGCGAGCCTCTGGCGCCAGCGGCACGGCGTGCCGGGGTGCGCGGGGCTCGCAAGAGCGCTATTTGCGCGGTGCCTTCTTCTTACCGGCGACGGTGCGCTTGCGGCCCTTACGGGTGCGCGCGTTCGTCTTGGTGCGCTGCCCGCGAACGGGGAGGCCCTTACGGTGACGGAGGCCGCGGTAGCAGCCGATGTCCATCAGCCGCTTAATGTTGAGTTGGACGTCGGTGCGGAGCGCACCCTCGACGACGTAGTTGTCCTCAACGATCGCGCGGACTTTGCGCGAGTCGTCTTCGGTCCATGTGTCGGGGTGAGCGTTCGGGTCCAGACCGGCGGCCTCCAGGATTTCCTGGGAGCGGCTCAGCCCGACGCCGAAGATGTCGGTCAGCGCGATCAGGCCGCGCTTGTTGCCCGGCACGTCGACTCCTGCGATGCGTGGCATATGCTGTATTCGGTGTACGATGAATCGGAACCCGACTCGCCAGAGGCTTCTGGCGGCCGGCCTCCTAGATCACCCCTGGCGCTGCTTGTGCTTGGGGTTCTTCTTGTTGATGACGTAGACGCGACCCTTCCGACGGACAATCTTGTCGTCGGCAGAGCGCTTCTTGACGCTGGCGCGGACCTTCATAGTGGTGCGGTTCGGGCCTCTGGCGAGAACGGGCGAGGCCCGGCGCCGGAGGCGGTTACTTGTATCGGTAAACGATGCGACCCTTCGTGAGGTCGTACGGCGAAAGCTCCACGGTCACACGGTCGCCCGGGAGGATCCGGATGTAGAACTTCCGCATCTTGCCCGAGAGGAGACCGAGGATCTCGTGTCCGTTTTCGAGCTCGACCCGGAACTGGGCGTTCGGAAGGGCTTCAGTGACTTTTCCGTCTTGACGGATCGCGGGCTGCTTAGCCATACGGTATCGGAGGGTGATTGCTTGGTTATGCGTGAGCGGGTTCGGCGCCAGAGGCTTCTGGCGCGACGCCGCCCTGTGAGGCTGCAAGGGCAGCTTCGATGGCGTCGTACGAAGAGATGACTTCGGCCGAGCCTTTGGTAACGAGGACCATGTGCTCATAGTGTGCACTCGGTAACCCGTCAGCGGTCCGGATGGTCCAGCCGTCGTCGTCGACGGTGACCTCATCCGTGCCCATGTTGATCATCGGCTCAATGCAGATGGTCATGCCGCGCTTGAGCTTTTTGCCCCAGCCGCGGCGGCCGGTGTTGGGCACGCTCGGCGGCTCGTGCAACCGCTGACCGATGCCGTGACCCACGAGCGCCGTGACGACGCCGTAGCCTCGGCTCTCGGTATACGTTTGAACCGCGTTGCCGATGTCGCCGACGCGGTTGCCCGCGCTTGCCTTTGCAATGCCCTCGTAGAGCGACTGTTTCGTCGCATCCAGCAGAGCGCGCTTCTCCTCAGAGATCTCGCCGACCGCGAACGTGTACGCGAAGTCCCCGAAGTAGCCGTCGAGCTCAACGCCGCAGTCGACGGAGATCACGTCTCCCTCCTGCAGGATCACGTCCTCGCTCGGGATGCCGTGGACGACGACATCGTTGACGGACATGCAGAGCGAGCCCGGGAACGGCATCTCGTCCGGATCGAACTGATAGCCCTTAAACGCGGGCCGGGCGCCAGCCTCGCGGATGATCTTCTCTGCTTCGAGGTCGATCTCCAGCGTGTTCGCGCCAGGCTTGATCCGCGTGGCGGCATCTGCCAGTACGCGCTCAACCAAACGCGCGGCGTGGCGAAGCATCGCCACGTCGCGGTCGTCTTTGAGAACAATCGAGCCCGAAGCCATCTCCAGTACCTAGCGGCGACGGCTGCGCACGCGGCCGGTCTTCATGAACCCGTCGTAGTGGCGCATCAGGAGGTGGCTCTCGATCTGCTGCAACGTGTCCAGCGTAACGCCGACGAGGATGAGCAGGCTCGTGCCGCCGAAGAACTGCGCGAAGCCAGGAAGCACGCCGAAGTAGGCGGCAAAGGCGGGCAGGATGGCGACGAAGCCGATGAACAGAGCACCCGGGAAGGTGATGCGCGTCAGGATGGTGTCGATGAACTCGCTCGTCTGGCGGCCTGGGCGCACGCCCGGGATAAAGCCACCCTGGCGCCGCATCGTGTCTGCCATCTCCTGAGGGTTCACCGCGATGGCGGTGTAGAAGTAGGTAAAGAAGACACAGATGATGAAGAAGATCAGCGAGTACCAGAATCCGAAGATGTTGGTCGTCGCCGTTCCGACACCCTGCCAGAACGTGCTGTCCGGGAAGAACGAGGCGAACGTGCTCGGGATGAACATGATCGACTGCGCGAAGATGATCGGCATGACGCCAGCGGCGTTCACGCGGAGCGGGAGGTACTGCGTAGTGCCTCCGTACACCTTCCGGCCCACCACGCGCTTGGCGTACTGGACTGGAATGCGGCGCGTGCCCTGAGTCACCAGGACGACGAACATCGTCACCAGGAAGAGCGCGCCGATCTCGATCAGGAACACGAACAGGTTCGCCTTACCGGTGATCTCGTTGAAGAGCGAGGCCGGGAGGAAGGCGATGATGCCGATCATGATGATCAGCGAGATGCCGTTGCCGATGCCCTTTTCGGTGATGCGCTCACCGAGCCACATCACGAAGACCGTACCCGCCGTGAGCGAGATGACCGCCGAGGCGAAGAACAGCCAATCCGGGACGACGATGGCCGCGCCAGAGGTGGCCTTCAGGTTGATGGCGTACCCCACAGACTGGAAGCCCGTGATGATGACCGTCGCGTACCGCGTCCACTGCGTGATCTTCCGCCGGCCCTCGTCGCCTTCGCGCTGGAGCTTCTGGATGGCGGGCATAACCGCGCCCAGCAGCTGGAAGATGATGCTCGCGGTGATGTAGGGCATGATGCCCAGCGCGAACACTCCCGCTCGGAAGAAGGCGCCGCCGACGAACAGGTTGAACAGCCCGAAGAGGCCGCCTTGATCGTTCTGAGCGTTGATCTGCTCCAAGATGCCGGCGTCGATACCGGGGAGCGTGATGTAAGAGCCCAGGCGGTACACGATGAGGATCCCCAACGTGAAGAGGATCCTCTGGCGGAGCTCGTGGATCCGCCAGATGTTCCGCAGGCTTTCGGCAACCGATGGCATAGTGCTACTGTGCGTGATCGTGCGACGGCCCACCAGAGGCGGGCCGTGCGATTAGTCGACGATGGTGACGGAGCCGCCAGCGGCTTCGATCTTCTCGCGAGCGGAGGCGGAGAAGGCGTGGGCGTGCACGTCGAGCTTGACGTTGATATCGCCACCACCGAGGACCTTCACGCGGCCGTTCTTGCCGCCGAAGCCCATCGCCTTGAGGCTCGCGGGGTTCACCGTGTCGCCCTCGGAGATCGCGCCGGTCTCGACGAGTGCTGCGAGGCGGTCCAGGTTGAGCGCGTCGTAGGCGACGCGGAAGCGGTTCTTGAACCCGAACTTCGGGACGCGGCGCTGGAGCGGCATCTGGCCGCCTTCGAACCACGCGGGAATGCTCGCGCCGGAGCGGCTCTTCTGGCCGTTGTGGCCCTTGCCGGCGGTGCCGCCGTTGCCGGAGCCTTCGCCGCGGCCAATGCGCTTCTTCGTCTTCGTTGAGCCCTTGGCGGGCGTCAGCTTGCTGAGATCCATCGTAAGAGGGGTGGCTAGAGTCGCCCGCTCCTGCTGCGCCTCTGGCGGAATGCCGGGCCGGGAGCGGACTCGCTGTGTGCCGTGCGTCTAGAGCACGACGGGCGCAGAAGATAGAGCCCCCTTTGTGTGGCCTCTGGCGCGAGGCAGAGCGTTTTACGTGAAGCGGGCCAGATGTGGGACCTCAGCGGGATCCCTGACGAGCAGGCGGAACCAGCCTCTTGCGAGGATGCTCCGACGGGACCACTACGGATACGCCTCAGGCGCCAGAGGCTACGGCGTGGGAATGCGTGCGTAGTAGGCCCCCTCGACGGTGACCTTCGGGGGGTTGGCGCTGGACTCGATCCGCTCCAGGCGGTACCGGAACCGCCCCCCGACCTCGCCCTCCGTCCGCACGTCGACTACGCTCCCCCTGCCCTGCCCCTCGCTATACAGCACGATAGGGGATTCCGATTTCCGATACTCTATGTGCTCACGGAATGGCTCGCCGATGGGAGCGACGAGGAGCTCACCCCCTCTGATTTCGAGGTACGGAGTAAGCAAGGGGAAGCCGTCGCCCTCAGCGTCGCAGAAGAGGCCGGAACGCGGGCTTAGCCCCGAGACGCCGACGTAGGCGCGATGCTCGTAGCGCTCGACCTCGCCGTCCTCGTAGGTCACGGTGTACTCGCACATGCCGAGCGCGGGGAGAGGCCGATTGGGGATCCCACTGTCGCACGCGGACAACAGGAGAGCCGCCAGGGGCCAGAGGTGGAGCGCTCGCATCCGAAGTCAGCGGTCAGTGACAAAGAGCACTCAAGTTACCGCCCCGGCCCGACGGCCTCTGGCGCCAGAGGCTGCTCGTCGACGACCGGCGCGTGGAAGGCGCCCTCGACGATGACCTCGGGAGGGTTGCGCGCGGACTGAAAGAGCAGCGTGCGGAATCGGAACCGGCCGCCGATCCGCTCCTCAATCGCGCACGTCAATCGTGACCTGGCCTTGCTCGTTGTAGTAGAGTGCGCCGTTCTCCTTAACGTAGGAGACGATAGGATTGAACGACTCGCCGACAGGGACGGTGAGGAACTCGTCCTCGTTGACGCCGCTCAGCCTGAGGTAGGGCAGGTCCAAGAGGCCGACCTCCCCGTCCGCGTCGCAGATCACGCGCGCAGGGGCAGTCTCGGAGTCGAGTAGTTGAACGAAGTACGCGCGTTGTTCGATAGTCGTCGCCGCACCGTTCTCGTCCGTAACGGTGTAGGTACACATGCCGAGCGGGGGTAGCGGGAGATCCGGCGGCGTGGGGTCGAAGCCGCTGGCGAAGGAGTCGCAGCCGGTCAGTGCGAGGACGCACGCCAGAGGCAAGACGAAGAAGAACCGCATCGACAGAGAGAGTGGCAGGCGCCCGAACGTAGGTAACCCTGCGCCAATGCTAATTCCTACGCACGTTTGCGCGCGCCTCTGGCGTCAGAGGCTCCCACCCTGTCCCTCGTATACAACGCGGCCTCTGGCGCGAACACGCCAGAGGCCGGAGTCTTTAGAGACAGTCGCCAGAGGCTACGCCTCTTCGGTCGTCACCAAGTGCTTCACCACGCGGACCATGCCCTCGAGCTGAGGCGTGACCTCGTGCTCAACGGTCTGGTTCATCTTGCGGATGCCGAGCGCGACGAGCGTCCGCTTCTGCTTGGTGGAGCGGTTAATGGCGCTTCGGACCTGGGTAATCTTGATCTTCGACATAGTTGGTATTGGCTGTGGGGCCTAGCAGGCCTCTGGCGCCAGAGGCCGAAGCCCGCGCCGGAGACGGTCTGCTCTAGCCCTCGAAGACGCGCTTGATAGAGATACCGCGGCGTGCGGCGACCTCGGCCGGGTCCTGGACCTGCGCGAGCGCGTCCATCGTGGCCGCGACGACGTTGTGGGGGTTGGACGAGCCCTGGCTCTTGGAGAGCACGTTGCGGATGCCTGCGCACTCCAAGACGGCGCGTACGCCACCACCGGCGATCACGCCGGTACCCTCGGAAGCGGGCTTCAAGAGCACGATGCCTGCGTCCTGACGGCCGCGGACCGAGTGAGGGATGGTGCCCTTGCTCGTTACGGGGACGGAGATCATGTTCTTCTTCGCGGCCTCGGTGCCCTTCGAGATCGCGTCTGCGACCTCGTTGGCCTTGCCGAGCCCGGAGCCGACCTTGCCCGCTCCGTCACCGACGACGACGACGGCGTTGAACGAGAAGCGACGGCCGCCCTTGACGACCTTCGACACGCGGTTCACCTCGACGAGGCGCTCGATGAGGTTGGACTGGTTGGAGTCGTCCCGGTTGTTGCGACGGCGGTCGTTTCCCCGTCCTTGCTGCTGAGCCATTGTTCTGTTCGGATGGGGTTAGAAGCGGAGGCCGCCTTCGCGGGCTCCTTCAGCGACGGCCTTGACGCGACCGTGGTAACGGTAGCCGCCACGGTCGAAGACCGCAACGTCCACGCCAGCGGCCTTGGCGCGCTCGGCGAGGGTCTCGCCCACGGCCTTGCCCGCCTCAACGCCGGTGCTGCTGATGTCGGCCTCGCGGCTCGATGCAGCGGCCAACGTGACGCCAGCGGCGTCGTCGATTAGCTGCGCGTAGATGTACTTGTTCGAGCGGAAGACCGCGAGACGCGGGCGCTCAGCCGTTCCGGCCACTTTGGCGCGGATGCGGCGACGGATGCGGGCGCGGTTGCGCGCCTTGAGAGAAGTCTTAGCCATCGGGGTGTGCGTGAGGGCTCGGCGATTGCCGACCGGCGAGCCACGCGAAAGAGGAGCGCGAACGCCAGAGGCTTGGTGTCAGCCTCTGGCGGGAGTGCGCTAGCGAGCGGCGGTCTTGCCTGCCTTGCGGCGGACGAACTCGTCGGTGTAGCGAATGCCTTTGCCCTTGTAGGGCTCCGGCGGGCGGAGGGCGCGGATCTTCGCGGCCACCTGGCCCACGAGCTGCTTGTCGACGCCGGTGATCTTGATCCGTGGGTTCTGACCACGAATGGTCTCGGCCTGGATGTCGATGCCCTCCGGCGGAACGAAGTAGATCGGGTGCGAGAAGCCGAGCGCGAGTTCGAGGACGTCCATGCCGGACATCTTCGTTGCGTCGGCGCGGTAGCCCACGCCGATCACGTCGAGCTCCTTCGTGTAGCCCTCGCTCACACCCTGCACCATGTTGGCGACGAGAGAGCGGGTCAGGCCGTGGAACGAGCGGTGACGCTTCTGATCCGTGGGACGCTCGACGATGACCTCGTCACCTTCGACCGTGACCGTCATGTCCGGGTCAGCCTGGAAAGAGAGCTCTCCTTTGGCGCCCTTGACGGTGATGGTGTTGTTCTTGGCGACGTCTACCGTCACCCCACCCGGGATCGAGACCGGCTGTTTTCCGATTCGAGACATTGTGTTAGGGGTCGGGGGTTACTGGACGGTCGCGAGAACCTCGCCACCGATTCCGGCGCGGCGAGCCTCCTTGTCGGTCATCACGCCACGGCTCGTAGAGACGATGGCGATGCCGAGTCCGTTGAGGACGCGCGGCAAGTCGGCTGCGCCAACGTAGCGGCGGAGGCCCGGCTTGGAGACGCGGGTGATCTTCTGGATGACGGGCTTGCCGCCGCGGAGGTACTTCAAGTAGACCCGGATCAGGCCCTGCTTGCTGTCCTCCACGTTGACGAAGTCCTGCACGAAGCCCTTATCCTTGAGGATCTGGGTGATCGCCCGCTTCAGGTTGCTGGCGGGCACGTCGACGTGCGGGTGGCGGGCCTTCTGCGCATTGCGGATGCGCGTGAGGTAGTCCGCGACGGGGTCGGTAACTGCGCTCATGTGTCTTCGGTCAGTTCGGACGCGGGTGCCCCTTAGGGCGGCGCCGCTTGACCGCTAGATGAATAGAAATGGGTGCCGATGGCGCGAGGCCCGAGGCCTCTGGCGCCAGAGGCGCTTTACCAGCTCGCCTTGCGGACGCCTGGGATCTTGCCGTCGTGTGCCATCTCACGGAAGATCACGCGGCTGATGCCGAACTTCCGGAGGAAGCCGCGGGGGCGACCCGTGAGGGCGCAGCGGTTGTGGAGGCGAACGGCAGCGGAGTCACGGGGAAGCTTCTGGAGCCCCTCGTAGTCGCCAGCTGCTTTGAGTTCGGCACGCTTGGCGGCGTACTTCTCAACGAGCTTGCGGCGCTTCTTTTCGCGGGCGATAACGCTCTTCTTGGCCATGGTGTGTTGGGGTCTTAAGCGGTTTCCTCCTCCTCCCGACGCACGAACGGCATGCCGAGCTCCTTCAGGAGCGCGAACGCCTCCTCGTCGGTTTCAGCCGTCGTGACGAAGCTGATGTCGAGGCCCGTGACGCGGTCCACCTTGTCGATGTCGATCTCGGGGAAGATGATCTGCTCCTTGATGCCGAGCGTGTAGTTGCCGCGGCCGTCGAACGAGCGGTCGGGGATGCCACGGAAGTCACGGACGCCAGGAAGTGCGAGCGTGATCAGGCGATCCAGGAACTCCCACATGCGCTCCCCGCGCAGCGTTACCGCAACGCCGACGGGCATGCCCTCGCGGAGCTTGAAGTTAGAGATCGACTTCCGCGACGCGCGGATCGCAGGCTGCTGACCCGTGATCTTGCGGAGCTCCTCGACGGCGTCGTCCAGGATCTTCTTGTTGACGGAAGCCTCGCCGATGCCCTTGTTGATGACGATTTTCGTCAGCCGGGGCACCTGCATCGGGTTGGCGTACTCGAACCGTTCGGTGAGCGCCGAGGTGATCTCAGAGCGGTAGCGCTCTTTGAGTCGGGGTGTGTAGTTCTCCATGTGTGTCGTCGTCGAGCGGGCCAGTTGGCGCGGAGGAGAGCCGGAAAGGCTCAGGGCCTCTGGCGCCAGAGGCGGGCCGCCTCGTGGACGGATGCGGCGCCAGAGGCTGGCGCCAAAGTGGTTAGCTGTCCAGCTCTTCGCCGGTGGTCTTGGCGTAGCGGACCCAGCGGCCCTTGCCCGTCCCGGAATCCTCGACGCGCTTGCGTCCGATCCGAGTGGGGGCGCCGTTGCCGTCGACCGGGACCACGTTCGAGATGTGGATCGGTCGCTCGGCTTCGATGCGGCCACCGTTGGGGTACTGCTGGTTCGGCTTCGTGTGCTTGTAGCGCACGTTGACGCCCTCCACGAGCACCTTATCGAGCTTCGGGTACACCTCCAGCACGCGAGCCTGGTAGCCCTTCGGGCGGTCCTGGTTCGGGCTGAGGTTCTTCGCGCTCGTGATCGCCTTGGTGAGGGCGACGGTCTCGCCCTTTTTGACGTGGAGCTTCTTCTGCTTGTTCTTGGTACGCGGCATCGGTCTAAAGGACTTCAGGAGCGAGGGAAACGATGCGCATGTACTGGCGCTCGCGGAGCTCACGGGCCACAGGCCCGAAGATGCGCGTGCCGCGCGGCTCGTCGGAGTCGTTCAGCAGCACGGCCGCGTTCTCGTCGAAGCGGATGTAAGAGCCGTCGGGACGACGGAGCTCTTTCTTGGTGCGAACGATGACGGCCTTGGAGACGTCGCCTTTCTTGACGTTGCCGCCAGGGATGGCGCTCTTGACGCTGATGACAATCTTGTCACCAACGCTGGCATAGCGACGCTTGGAGCCGCCGAGGACGCGGATGCACAGCACCTCCTTCGCCCCGCTGTTATCGGCTACTGCGAGCCGGGATTCCTGCTGGATCATGGGTGGGAGACGTAGGGGTGATTACTTCGCGCGCTCAACCACCTCGACGAGGCGCCAGCGCTTCGTTTTGGAGATCGGGCGTGTTTCCTGGATGCGGACGACGTCGCCTTCGTTGGCGTCGTTGGACTCATCGTGGGCCTTCAGCTTCGTCGTCTGCTTGATAAACTTCCCGTAGATCGGGTGCTTTACCTGACGCTGGATCGCGATCGTGATCGTCTTATCCATCTTGTCGGAGACGACGAGGCCGACGCGGAACTTGCGCGCGCCGCGCTCGGAGTCCGTCGAAACGGAGGATCCGGTCGCGATCTGCGAGAGCGAGGCCATCGAGGGGCTCGTCTGCGCGGGCTCCTGCTCGGGGATCTCGGTGCCCGTCTCGGGCGCGTCCAGCTCGGGCTGGGAATCTGCCATAGCGGCGGTGCCCCTTGAGGGGGCGGCTAATTCGCTTGGTGAGCCGGCACCTCACCAACTACGTGGGATATCGTGCTCGCAGGAGGCCTCTGGCGAGGCGCGCGCTGGCGAGCGTCCGACCGCCGGGGTCGGAACGGATGAGAATACGGAGGGGCGCAGTGAAGGCACCGGGAAGCCTACCCGCTGGTGCGGAGGCCACCGAGACTTCACCCTCTTGCCTCTGGCGCGGCGCCAGAGGCAGGAGCGCTAGGCGTCGGCCTTCTTCTTCTCGTTCAGAATGGTCTTGAGGCGAGCGATCTCGCGGCGCTTCTCGCGCAGGATCACCGGGTCCTCCAGGCCCGCAACAACGCGGCGGAAACGGAGCTCGGTGATGTCCTGACGGTTTTCGGCGATGCGCTCCTCGATCTCGCTCGAGTTCATCTCGCGGATGTCTTTGGCCTTCATCTATCGGGGGGTCACAGAACGCCCCGGCCACAAGGACCGGGGCGCGCTAAATGGATCTAAGCGGGGTTGAGGTCGGCGTCGCCGCCCGTGGCGTCGGTCGTGTCCTCGCCAGAGGCGTCCTCGCCGGCCGTGTCGCCAGAAGCCTCTGGCGTCTCGTCGGTCGGGATCTCGACTTCGTTGCCGTCCTCCGCGCGGAGGCTGTCAACGTAATCGGTGAGCGCCTCGAAGTCGCCGTCGGCGAGCAGGCGTGCCTGCTTCGTCCACGTCTCCTCGTTGACGAACTCCTGATCGGTGCCGTCGGCTTCGATGACCGCACGGAGCTTCTCGAGGTCCATGTCGGCAAGTGCCGCGTAGGTCTCGATGCCCTCGTTCGCGAGCGCCTCCAGCATGGAGCCGCCGAGACCGTAGATCTTCGTGAGGTCGTCGTTGCTGACCGTGGCCGTGAGGCTGGTGTCACCGCCAGAGGTGAACGCGTCCGCTGCCGGGGCAACGGGGGTCAACTCGGGCCGCATGACGATCTTCGCCTTGATCGGGAGCTTCTGGATCGCGAGTCGCATGGACTCACGCGCCACGTCCTCGGTCACGCCGCTGATCTCGAACAGAATGCGGCCGGGCTTGACAACGGCCACCCAGTACTCGGGTGAGCCCTTGCCCTTACCCATGCGGGTCTCGGCCGGCTTCTTCGTGATAGGCTTGTCGGGGAAGACGCGGATCCACACCTTACCCTGTCGCTTCATGCGACGGGTCATGGCGATACGAGCGGCTTCGATCTGACGGGAGGTGATCCAGCCCGCGTCGAGCGCTTTGATTCCGTAGTCCCCAAAGGTGACACGGGCACCGCGCTGCGCGAGCCCCTTCACCCGGCCCTTTTGCATCTTGCGGAACTTGGTCCGCTTCGGCATCAACATAATCTCAGAGGTTTAGGGTTGGGGTCGGTTAGCGTCGGCCGCGGCCTCCGCCGCTACCTCCAGTGTTGCCGCCACGTCCGCCGCGGCCGCCTCCGCCACCGCGGTTGTCGCGACCGCCACCGCGTCCACCGCGGTCGTCACGTCCACCGCGACGGCGCTCGGGCACGCTCGGAGCAGCGGACTGCTGGCGCTGTGCGTAGGCGTTCGGGGAAAGGTCGGGCTTGCCGATGACCTCGCCGTGGAAGATCCAGACCTTCACGCCGCAGGTGCCTGCAACGGTAAAGGCAGTGGCCTCGGCGTAGTCGATGTCAGCACGGAGCGTGTGGAGCGGCACGCGGCCTTCCATGTACTGCTCCACGCGACGCATCTCGGAGCCGCCGAGGCGGCCGCCGACTTTGATGCGGATGCCTTCGGCACCCATGCGCATCGCGGCGCCGAGCGCCTGCTTCATCGCGCGGCGGTAGGACACGCGGCCCTCCAGCTGCTGCGCGATGTTCTGCGCGACGAGGCTGGCGTCCAACTCGGGACGCTTGATCTCGTTGATGTTGATCTGGACGTCCTTGTCTGTGAGCGTCTTCAACTCCTCGCGGAGCTTCTCGACCTCGGAACCGCCGCGGCCAATGATGACACCGGGACGGGAGGTGTGGAGCGTGAGGATGACGCGGCGAGGCGTCCGCTCGATGACGACGCGGGAGAGCCCCGCGCGCTTCAGGCGAGCGTTGAGGTACCGGCGGATCTCCTCGTCTTCGACGAGCTTCTCCGCGAAGGAACCGGTCTCGAACCAGTTGGAGTCCCAGCCGCGGATGACGCCGAGGCGGAATCCAACGGGGTTGATTTTCTGACCCATGAGTGTGGGGGTGTGCTTTGCAGGTCGCGAGGGCAGGCGCGCACGGCGCGAAGCCTCTGGCGCGACCTCTACGTGCTGATGATTACGCCTCGGCGCCAGAGGCCTCTGGCGTGCCGACGATGACCGTGAGGTGGCTGGACCGCTTCAGGATCGGGTGGGCCCGACCGCGAGAAACCGGCTGAAAGCGCTTCATGACCGGCGCTTCGTCGACCATGACGGTCTTGACGACGAGCTCGGTCTCGTCAACGCGGTCCTCGCTCCGGTCGAAGAGGTTGGCGACGGCAGACCGGATGGCCTTGTCGAGGATCGGAGCAGCCTTCTGCGGCAGGAACTGCAGCGTGGCGAGGGCCTCCTGGGCGTTCTTGCCCCGGACGACGTCGGCCACGATCCGCAGCTTGCGCGGGCTGATCTTGATGTACTTGTGCTTGGCGCGTGCTTCCATGTCAGTATTCGGTGTTCGGTGTTCGGCGCGTCGCCAGAGGCCGGGCCCCTGGCGACGGAACGCCGTCGACCATTAGCGACGGCGCTTGTCCGCCTTCGAACCAGCGTGGCCCCGGAAGGTGCGCGTGGGCGCGAACTCTCCGAGCTTGTGGCCGATCATGTTCTCGGTCACGTAGACCGGGATGAACTGCTTCCCGTTGTGCACGGCGAAGGTGAGTCCGATCATGTCGGGGGTGATCATGGAGCCGCGGCTCCACGTCTTGATGACCTTCTTGCGGCCGGCGCCCTCCTGCATCGCGTCCACCTTCTGGCGGAGCTTGTAGTAGACGAAAGGGCCCTTCTTGAGCGAGCGTGCCATATCTGGTTACTTCTTGGCCTTGCGGCGGCGGACGATGAACTGGTTGGACGCCTTCTTCTTCTTGCGCGTCTTGAAGCCCTTGGCGTACACGCCGGTGGGGCTCTTCGGGTGACCACCAGAGGACTTGCCCTCGCCACCGCCCATCGGGTGATCAACGGGGTTCATCGCAACGCCGCGCGTCTGGGGGCGGATGCCGAGCCAGCGCGAGCGACCGGCCTTGCCGATCTCGATGTTCATGTGGTCCGGGTTCGAGGTCTGCCCGATCGTCGCCATGCAGAGCACGGGGACCTGGCGGACTTCGCCGGAAGGAAGCTTGAGCGTTGCCAGCTTGCCCTCGCGGGCGGTGAGCTGTGCGTACGTGCCAGCACTGCGTGCCAGCTGCGCGCCCTTACCGGGGATCATCTCGATCGCGTGCACGGACGTGCCGAGCGGGATGTTCGACAGCGGGAGGCAGTTGCCGAGGTCCGGCAGAGCGTCGGGGCCGCTCAGGAGCGACATGCCGACCGTCACCTTGTCCGGCGCGATGATGTAGCGCTTCTCACCGTCTGCGTAGACGAGGAGGGCGATACGCGCCGAGCGGTTGGGATCGTACTCGATCGCGGAGACGCGCGCGGGGATGCCGTGCTTGTTCCGCTTGAAGTCGATGATGCGGTAGCGGCGCTTGTGGCCTCCGCCGCGGTGGCGGGAGGTCTTGCGGCCGGTGTTGTTGCGTCCGCCCGAGCGCTTCAGGGGCGCGAGGAGGCTCTTCTCGGGCTCCGACTTCGTGATCGTGTCGAAGGCCGAGACCGAGCGCTGGCGCTGGCCTGGCGTGTTGGGCTTGAGCTTGCGAATTGCCATGGGTCTGGGAATGTGGGCATACGTGCCTCTGGCGCGAGTCCAGGGACCCGCCAGAGGCTTTGCGCCCAGGGTGTTATACGGCCTCGTAGAGGTCGATTTCGCCGCTGCGGAGGGTGACGATGGCCTTCTTATAGCCAGCCACGCGGCCCTCCACGACGCCCTTCTTGGTCATCTGGCGGCGGCGCTTGCCGCGCACGATCATGGTGCGCACTTCCTTGACGGTGACGTCGGGGTAGCGCTCCTCGATCGCGGCGCGGATCTGGATCTTGTTGGCCTCCTTCATGACCTTGAACGCGTAGTGCTGCTCCGTCTCAGCGAGGCGGGCGGATTTCTCGGTCAGGATGGGCTCGATCAGGATGTTCATAGTCGGTTCGGTTACGCCTCGTCGGCAGTCTCAACGCCAGAAGTCTCGGGCGCGGTGGTCGCCGTCTTCTTGCCCTGCGGGCGAAGCGCGTCGGTCAGCGTCTCAACGGCGCCTTCGGTCAGGAGCACCTGAGCGGCACCCATGAGGTCGAGCGTCGAAGCCTGAGCGGCGTCCTTGACGGTGAGCTTCGGGATGTTGCGGCCCGAGCGGTAGAGCACGTCGTCGCGGCCTGCCGTGAGCAGGAGCACCTTCTTGCTCTCCATGGACTGACCGCTGAGAAGCGTCGCGATCTCGCTCGTCTTCGGCGCGGCCATCTCGATGTTCTCGACAATGCGGACCGCGTCGTTGCGGAGCTTGTGCGCGAGAGCGCTACGGCGAGCAAGCTGCTTCGTCTTGCGGTTAACGCCGACGGAGTACTTGTGCGGCTTGGGCCCAAAGATGGTACCGCCGCCCTTGCGGAGCGGGCTCTTGGCGTCACCAGCGCGCGCGTTGCCGGTGCCCTTCTGGCGATACAGCTTGCGGCGAGACTTGGCGACTTCGCCACGCTCTTTAGTCTTGTGCGTGCCCTGACGGCCCGCGGCCTGGATGGACCGCACGTCGAGCCAGATCACGTGGTCGTTGGGCTCGATGCCGAAGATGGCGTCGTCGAGCTCGACCTCGCGTCCAGCCTCGGAGCCGGTACGGGTGTAGACAGGAAGTTTCATGTGTCTGGGTCGTGATTCGTAATGCGCGAGGGGCGCCAGAGGCTGCCTCACGGATCACGCAGTACGGATTACGCTTTCCGGATTTCGAGGATGCCGTTCTTGGGGCCGGGGACGGCACCCTTGACGAGCACGAGGTTGTTGTCCGGGAAGAGGCGGACGACGCGGAGGTTCTTGACCGTCACGCGCTCGTTGCCTGTCCGGCCGCCCATCTTGGTGCCCTTGAACACGCGCGATGGGTCCGACGCCTGGCCGATGGAGCCGGGAGCCCTCTGGCGGTTGTGCTGTCCGTGCGTCGCGTCGTTGACACCGCCGAAGCCGTGCCGCTTGACGACGCCCTGGAAGCCTTTGCCTTTGGACTTGCCTGCCACGTGGACGCTGTCGCCTTCGGCGAGCACGTCGGCTACACCGAACTCGTCGCCGATGTTGACATCGTTCTTGAAGTTCTTGAACTCCACGATGTGACGCTTGAACGTCGTGCCAGCAGCCTCGAAGTGGCCACGCATGGCCTTCGTCGTGTGCTTTTCCTTCTTGTCCTGGAAGCCGATCTGGACGGCGTTGTAGCCGTCGATCTCGTCGGTCTTGACCTGTGTGACGTGGCAGGGTCCTGCCTCGATGACGGTGCAGACCGTCTGGCGGCCTGCCTCATCGTACACGGTGGTCATACCGACCTTGCGGCCGAGAATGGCGCTCATTGAAACCTGTTGGTTTAGTTAAGCAGGGACAGTCTCACCGCTGGCTTGCGCCAGAGGCCGACTGCCCTGGAATCAGACCTTGATCTCGACGTCGACACCGCTCGGAAGCTCAAGCTTCATGAGGGCGTCCACCGTCTTAGACGAGGTCGAAAGGATGTCGATCAGGCGCTTGTGCGCCCGGGTCTCGAACTGCTCGCGGGCTTTCTTGTCCACGTGCGGTCCGCGGAGCACCGTAAAGATCTGCTTGCGCGTCGGGAGCGGGATCGGGCCGCTTACCACGGCGCCAGTCTGCTTGACAGTGCGGATGATCTTCTCGGTGCTCTTGTCGACCAGGGTGTGGTCGAACGACTTGAGCTTGATCCGAATCTTCTGGTTGGCCATGTGTTTGGCTGGGTTGAGCCCGGCCTCTGGCGACGGCGTGCCGCCAGAGGCTCGGAGTCAGCTATTGATCAGTCGAGGATCTTGGAGACGACGCCGGCGCCGACCGTCCGCCCCCCCTCGCGGATGGCGAACCGGAGCCCCTGCTCCATCGCCACCGGCTGGATCAGCTTCACCTTGAACTGCGTGTTGTCGCCGGGCATCACCATCTCGACGCCCTCGTTGAGCTCGATGTCGCCGGTCACGTCCGTCGTGCGGAAGTAGAACTGCGGGCGGTACCCCTTGAAGAACGGCGTGTGCCGGCCGCCCTCCTCCTTGGAGAGGATGTACACCTCGCACTCGAACTCCTTGTGCGGCGTCACCGCGCCCGGCTTCGTCAGCACCATGCCGCGCTCTACCGCCTCCTTGTCGATGCCGCGGAGCAGGATCCCCGCGTTGTCGCCCGCCTGCGCGGAGTCGAGCAGCTTCCGGAACATCTCCACGCCCGTCACGGTCGAGGTCTGCTTCTCCTCGGCGATCCCGACGATCTCCACCGGGTCCCCGACCTTGATCGCGCCGCGCTCGACGCGGCCGGTGACGACCGTCCCGCGGCCGGTGATCGAGAACACGTCCTCGACCGGCATCAGGAACGGCTGGTCCACCGCCCGCTCCGGCGTCGGGATGTAGTCGTCGACGCTCTGCATGAGCTCCTCGATCTGCGCCACCCACTGCGGCTCCCCGTTGAGGCCGCCGAGCGCCGAGCCCTGCACGACCGGGAGGTCGTCGCCGGGGAACTCGTAGGAGGACAGCAGCTCGCGGACCTCCATCTCGACGAGCTCGAGGAGCTCCTCGTCGTCGACCAAGTCCGCCTTGTTCATGAACACCACGATGTACGGCACGCCGACCTGCCGCGCGAGGAGGATGTGCTCCCGCGTCTGCGGCATCGGCCCGTCGGTCGCCGCCACGACGAGGATCGCCCCGTCCATCTGCGCCGCGCCGGTGACCATGTTCTTCACGTAGTCCGCGTGCCCGGGGCAGTCCACGTGCGCGTAGTGCCGCGCCTCCGTCTCGTACTCCACGTGCGCCGTCGCGATCGTGATGCCGCGCTCCCGCTCCTCGGGCGCGTTGTCGATCTCGTCGAACCCCTTCGCCACGCCGCCCGACTTCTCGGCGAGCACCTTCGTGATCGCCGCCGTCAGCGTGGTCTTCCCGTGGTCGACGTGGCCGATCGTGCCCACGTTGACGTGGGGCTTCGTCCGCTGGAATTGCTCTTTAGCCATTGTGCTGTGTTGTCTGTGCGGCCAGGCCGCTGTATTGAATATCTATTGGGTTACGCAGCGACCTCCGTCTTCATGGAGGCGGCGATCTCTTCGGCGACCGACTGGGGCACCTCGGAGTAGTGGTCGAACTGCATCGAGTAGATGGCGCGACCCTGCGTGTTGGAGCGGAGGTCGGTGGAGTACCCGAACATCTCGCTCAGGGGGACCATCGCTTCGATGACCTGCGCATCGTTGCGCTGCCCCATGGTGCCGATCTGACCACGGCGGGAGCTGAGGTCGCCGATGACGTCGCCCATGTACTCCTCTGGCGTGATGACTTCAACCTTCATGATCGGCTCCATGATGACCGGCTTCGCCAGACGGCTCGCCTCGCGGAAGGCCATACGGCCTGCGAGCTCGAACGAGAGCTGGTCGGAGTCGACGTTGTGGAACTTGCCGTCGAAGAGACGGGCCTTGACGCCCTCAATGGGGTAGCCCGCGATCGGTCCGCGGCTCATGGCCTCCTTGATGCCCTTCTCGACACTCGGGATGAACTCGCGCGGGATGGAGCCACCAACGATGCCGTTCTCGAACTCGAAGCCGGTTCCGTCCTCGGTCGCGGTGAACTCGATCTCGACGTGCGCGAACTGGCCGCGACCACCGGTCTGCTTCTTGTGCGTGTACGCGTGGGTGACCTCTTTGCGGAGCGCCTCGCGGTACGACACCTGCGGCTGACCAACGTTGGCCTCGACCTTGAACTCGCGTTTGAGGCGGTCCACGATGATCTCGAGGTGCAGCTCGCCCATTCCGGCGATCAGGGTCTGACCCGTCTCCTCGTCGGTGGTGACCTTGAAGGTTGGGTCCTCCTCAGCGAGCTTCTGGAGACCGACGCCGAGCTTGTCGATGTCTGCCTTCGTCTTGGGCTCAATAGCGATGCGGATCACGGGCTCCGGGAAGTCCATCGACTCCAACACAACCGGGGCGTTGGGGTCGGTGAGCGTGTCACCGGTCTTCGTCTCCTTGAGACCCACGATCGCGCAGATGTCGCCGGCCTTGACCTGATCGACGTCCTCGCGCGTGTTGGCGTGCATGAAGAGGAGGCGGCCAGCGCGCTCCTTCTTCTCGTTGCTCGCGTTCATGATCGAGTCGCCTTTGTTGAGCGTTCCCGAGTAGATGCGGGCAAACGTCAGCTTACCGACGTAAGGGTCGGTCGCGATCTTGAACGCGATGGCCGAAAGTGGCTCGTCGGGGCTGGGCTTGCGGATGACGATATCGTCCGTACGCGGGACGTGGCCCTCCATTGGAGGCGCGTCGAGCGGGCTCGGGAGGAAATCGATGACGCCATCGAGCAGGCGCTGGACGCCCTTGTTCTTGAAGGCAGAGCCGCAGAACACCGGCGTGATGTCGAGCGCGATGGTGGCCTCGCGAACGATGCGCTTGATGTGGTTGGGGTCGATGGTCTCGCCCTCCAGGTACAGCATCAGGAGCTCGTCGTCGTGCTCGGCGACGGCCTCCATGAGGTTGATGCGCCACTTGCGCGCCTCGGTCTTGAGGTCCTCCGGGATCTCGATCTCGTCCCAGGTGGAGCCCTGAGTCGCCTCGTCCCAGACGATGGCCTTGTTCTCGATGAGGTCGATGACCCCGCGGAACATCTCGCCGTCTCCGATGGGGATCTGGACGGGGACGGCGTTGGCGCCGAGCCGGTCCTTCATCATCTGGACAGCGTTGAAGAAGTCAGAGCCCGTCCGGTCCATCTTGTTGACGAACGCGATGCGGGGCACCTTGTACTTGTCCATCTGGCGCCAGACCGTCTCGGACTGCGGCTCCACGCCGCCGACCGAGCAGAAAAGCGCGACCGCACCATCGAGCACGCGCAGCGCGCGCTCCACCTCCACGGTGAAGTCGACGTGCCCGGGGGTGTCGATGATGTTGATGCGGTGATCCGCCCACTGCGCCGTGGTGGCGGCAGAGGTGATCGTGATGCCACGCTCCTTCTCCTGCTCCATCCAGTCCATCGTGGCGCCGCCCTCGTGGACTTCGCCGATGCGGTGGAGGCGTCCCGTGTAGTACAGGATGCGTTCCGTCGTCGTGGTCTTGCCCGCGTCGATGTGCGCCGAGATCCCGATGTTTCGGGTCTTGTCGAGCGGGAACTGCTTGCCGTGGATGCTCATGGTGGGTCGGTCGTGTCGCCAGAGGCCTCTGGCGGGCGGCCCGGAGGGCCGTTGCTACTTAGAAGCGCGCGAAGTGGGAGAAAGCCTTGTTGGCCTCTGCCATGCGGTGCGTGTCGTCCTTTTTCTTGACGGCACCGCCCTCTCCGCGGGACGCGGCGAGGAGTTCGGCGGCGAGGCGGTTGGCCATCGACTTATCGCCGCGCTGGCGGGAGTACTGGAGGAGCCACCGGAAGGCGAGCGAGGTGCGCCGCTCTGGGCGGACCTCGATGGGCACCTGGTAGGTGGCGCCGCCGACGCGCTTGCTGCGCACCTCGACGAGGGGCGCGATGTTGTTGATCGCCTTGCGGAAGACCTCAACGCCGGGCTCGGCGGTGCGCTCTTCGATCACGTCGAAGGCGCCATAGACGATCTTCTGGGCGAGGCTCTTCTTGCCATCGCGCATGACAGCGGCGATGAACTTGGCGACGGTGACGTCGGCGTAGATCGGATCGGGGATGGGGATCCGCTTTTCTGCTTGCTTCCTGCGCATTGGTTTTGTCGGGTGTCGGTGATCGGTTGTCGGCGGTCTCGCGCCCTAGCCTCTGGCGGGGCGCCCGGGTGGGCGCGGCCTCTGGCGAGGGGCGAGCCGAGAACCGACTACGCCTTCGGCTTCTTGGCGCCGTACTTGGACCGGCTCTTCTTGCGGTCGGCGACACCGGCGGTGTCGAGCGCGCCGCGCACGATGTGGTACTTCACGCCGGGGAGGTCCTTAGCACCACCGCCGCGCACGAGCACGATGGAGTGCTCCTGGAGGTTGTGGCCCTCGCCCGGGATGTAGGCGATGACCTCCATTCCGTTGGTGAGGCGAACCTTGGCCACCTTGCGGAGGGCGGAGTTCGGCTTCTTCGGAGTCGTGGTGTACACGCGGGTGCAGACGCCGCGGCGCTGCGGGTTCTCCTGCAGCGCGACGGACCCGGAGGTCTTGCGCTTTGGCGTGCGGCCCTTGCGGACGAGCTGGTTGATCGTTGGCACAGCGGTGCGGAAAGCTGGGAGTCAGGACGGCCCTCGACGGAGGGCCTGGAGCGCGGCGCATTCTCCCGGCTCGGTTCACCGAGCGTTCGCCTCTGGCGATGGGAAGGCCGCGCGTAACGACAGACACAAAGGTACAGGCGCCAGAGGCCCGCCTTCAATCTGGCACGGGTGGCGCGACCCCAGGATCGTGCAGATGCGGCCTCTGGCGCGTTAAGCGAACGGGAATACGGTATACCGATCTGTACCACACACGACCGGTTCACATGACGCGCACGTTTTGTGGTGGCCCTGGGCAGAGACTTTCTCCCTACTGCGCAACGACGAACCGCGCGCTCGCCACCACGCCGCCGACCTCGGCACGTACGATGTACACGCCCGCCGCCCACGCCGACGTGTCTATGGCCAACACGTGCGCTCCTGACTCTCGCGCGTCAGAGGCCAGCGTTGTGACCTCGCGGCCTCTGGCGTCGAAGATCGAGACCCGCACGTCGGTCTGGCGTGACGGGAGTTGAAGGCGGACCGTCGTGGCGCCAGAGGTGGGGTTCGGGCTCACGCCAATGCTCGCGCCAGAGGCCTCTGGCGCACACGCAAAACGCCCCGGCTCTCTCACGAGGGCCGGGGCGCAGATCATCTCGTCAGAAGCGATCGGTTAGGCTTCTGGCGGACTGCCCATCGGCGGGGCCTCCGCCTCTGGCGTAGCGGCGCCGTCACCCATCGCGCCAGAGGCGGAGTTGGGCTCGATGTTGGTCGGCTCGCCTTCGGCCGTCACGCCGCGCTCGTGGTCGGGCAGCGCGTACGGGCGCTCGCCGAGCACGGCCTTGAGGTCGTTCTCGTTGAGCACCTCCTTTTCGAGAAGCGCCTGCGCGAGGTCTTCGAGCTTGTCGGCGCGCTCTTCGAGCAGGCGGCGCGTCTGCACGCGCACGTCGTCGATCAGCACCTTCGCTTCGATGTCGATGCGCCGCGCGAGGTCCTCGGAGTACGGCTTGTCGAAGACCGGCTGGTCCTTCTGCTTGCTCATGTTGAATGAGACGTAGCCGATCTCCTCGCTCATGCCGTAGTCCACGATCATGGCGTAGGCCATGGCCGTGATCCGCTCCAAGTCGTTCTGCGCACCGGTCGAGATCTGGCCGAAGATGATCTCCTCCGCCACGCGCCCACCCATGGTCATCACCATGCGGTCAATGAGAGCCTCCTTCGTGTAGAGGTACCGTTCCTGAGGCAGACTCTGCGCGTAGCCGAGCGCGGCAAGGCCGCGCGGCACGATGGACACCTTCACCACGGGGTCCGTGTACTCGCGGAACCAGCCTGCAACGGCGTGGCCCGCTTCGTGATAGGCCACGATGCGCTTCTCATCGGGCGAGATCAGCTTGTTCTTTTTCTCCAGCCCGCCGATCACGCGGTCGATGGCGCGCTCGAAATCGATCATCTCGATCGCGTCCTTCTCTTCGCGTGCCGCCAGAAGCGCGGCCTCGTTGCAGACGTTGGCGATCTCCGCTCCTGCGAACCCGGGAGTCTGGCCCGCCAGAAGCCCCATATCGAGCTCGGGCGCGAGCGTCAGGCTCTCGGTGTGGACCTTGAAGATGGCCTCGCGCTCGCGGCGGTCCGGCTTGTCGATCAGCACCTGGCGGTCAAAGCGGCCAGGGCGGAGCAGGGCCGAGTCCAGCACGTCCGGGCGGTTGGTGGCCGCCATGATGATGACGCCCTTATCCGTGTTGAACCCGTCCATCTCAACGAGGAGCTGGTTCAGCGTGTTCTCGCGCTCGTCGTTGCCACCGATGACCGACCCGCGTCCGCGCGAGCGGCCCACGGCATCGATCTCGTCGATAAAGATGATGCACGGCGCCTTCTCCTTGGCCTGCTTAAACAGGTCGCGCACGCGAGCGGCGCCCACGCCGACGAACATCTCGACGAAGTCCGAGCCCGAGAGCGAAAAGAATGGCGTGCCCGCCTCGCCCGCGACGGCCTTCGCCAAGAGTGTCTTGCCCGTACCGGGAGGGCCGACGAGCAGCACGCCCTTGGGCAGCTTGCCGCCGAGCCTCGTGAACCGCTTCGGGTCCTTGAGGAACTGCACGACCTCCTCAATCTCCTCCTTGGCCTCGTCCAGACCGGCCACGTCGTCAAACGTGATCTTGGTCCCCTCCGTCTGGTCGACGAGTGTCGCCTTGTTCTTGCCGATGTTCAGAACCTGCTGCCCCGGGCCACCCATCCGGCGCAGGATAAAGATCCAGAAAATGGCGATGATGCCGAACAGGACGACCCATGAGAGCAGCCCGCCCAGCCAGTTCTCTTGGAACTTGGCCGCGAACTCGACGGGCTCCGTTCCCGCCTCCTCGCGCGCGGCGTTGACCGTGTTCACGAACTCCGTGAGGTCGTGATCGGCGGGCTTGGTTGTGCTGAAGCGGAGGCGGGCCTTCTCGTCGGGCTCGCGCCCGAAAGCCGCCTGCGGCTCCTCGGTCTCGACGACCTCGTTCTCGACGGCCTCTGGCGTGTACAGCCCCGTGATATCGGCGCCGTTGACCACGGTGAACTCCGCGACGGCGCCAGACTGCACCTGATCGAGGAACTCGGAGTAATCCACCTCCTTGGAGGTGCTGCCGCCGAGCAAGACGGTTTGGAGCGCGAGGAGCCCGAGCGCGAGGAGGACGAAGAGGTAGAACCCGCCGAGCGACAACCGGGGCCGCTTGGGAGAGCGACCGTTCTGACCGTCGCGGGGGTTCTGAGGAGTGGGGGTCTTCTTCTGACGAGCCATGCGTAGGGCGCGGCGTGAAGCGCGCCGGGGAAGCGGACGCCGCATGCGCGGCGGATGACCCCGCACAGAACGGGGCCGAGCGATACCGGGTGGCAAACGGGCAAGTTCCGAACGTGCGTGCCCCTACGCCTCCTCTTCGTCTGCACCCCCGCACGCCAGAGGCAACGGGTGGCGAACGTACGCGGCGCGCTCCGTGTTACTGCCCGATCAGATCGTCTAGTCCGAGCAGCACGAGATCCGTGAGGGGCACGATGCTCGCCCCCGCTCCTTGCACCTCGGCAGGCAGGTCCTCGCGCACGCCGAACGCGTCGGGCCGCGTCTCGAACTGCCCCACCACGATCCGGTACGCATCGCCGTCTCGTACGGCGGCGGCGCGAATGCTTCGGGAGAGGTAGTCCGCGAGAATCGTGTACGCCGAGGCCGTATCTGGAATGCGCTGCGCCCGCCACGTAAACCCGCCGAGAGAGGCGTTGAGCGCATCGCGCCCTTCGAACCCGTACGTGCCCGGCGCGGCGCCAGAGGCCGCGGGCGCGCTCTCGGAGGCCTCCGCCTCTGACGAGGGTGTGAGGCCGGCACGAAGGGTAGCGGCCCGCTGAGCGTACGGAGTACTGGGCGCGCGCTCTTCCACGAGGGCGAGCACGTCCATCACCGTCGGGCCGGTCGGTACAGCGGTCGTGGAATCGGACCGTACCGGATTCACCTGCGCGGAGTCTGCCGCCAGAGGCTCCTCATTGCTCTCGTCGAGGGGCAGTTCAGCGATTGGCTCCGCCTCTGGCGCTTCCGTAGAGTCCGTGAGCACGGCTTCGGCCTCTGGCGCCGTTGTGGAGTCCGCCGGAACAGCTCCGGCGTCTGGGACGATGGTGGTGTCCAGCGCGGCGGCACTGTCCAGAAGGACAGGGTCCGAACCTGCCGGCAGCGGTGAAACCGGAGAGGGCTCTTGGTCTCCCGGCTGCCGAACAGTCACGTCGCCCAGCGTGATGGTGGCATCGTTGCCAATCCGCAGCGACTCGCTCCCTCCCCTCTCTTCGCTTGGAGCGATTTCCCCAGGAGGAAGCTCGCGCTGGGGAGCAGGTTGGACTTCGGGAGCGCGCAGCGGCGTCGCGGGGCGCTCGGGTTGCGCCCCTGGCGGGTTTACAGGCCTGTCTGGAGTCCCGCTTGCACGCGGAACGCGAGAGGGCTTGTCTGGAATCCCGTTTTCCTGGGGAGTACGAGACGGCTTGTCTGGGATCCCGCCCGGCGGCGGGGGTGGCGGCGCTCCGGGACGCGCGGCATCGGCTGGCTGCGGAATCACGCCAATGCGTGGCGTCGCGCCAGAGGCCTCTGGCGCGGGTCCTGCCGCGGCGGCGTTGGCCGCGCGCGTGGGGAACAGGCCGGACGGCACGAGCGAGTCGGGCAGGGGCCGCAGAGGCTCGAAGCCGTCCACGTTGGCCCACTCGATGTACGTGGCCGAAGCCGCGAGCAGCGCGCGGGGCGCGGTCGTGGCGCGCGAGGAGTCCGCCGCGAGCGCGAGGAAGCCGCGGACCGCTTCGGGGTATTCCGCCTGCCGCCAGAGGCTCCGCACGGCTTCGTACGCCTCTGAGGTGGAGTCGACCGCGACGACCTCTGGCGGCGCCTCCATGCCGAGGCGGAGACGCGCCGCCGCCGCGAGGTCGGAGTCCGGCGAGTCGTCGATCAGCGACTGGTACAGCTCGCTCGCGCGGTCGGCCCGGCCTCTGGCGGCCTCCACTTCGGCAAGCGCGAACCGGATCTGACCGGCAACCTCGTCTTCAGGCCCATCCTCAAGCGCGAGGGCGTAGAGCGCCGCGGCAGAATCGGGCCGCGCGAGCGAGAAGAAGAGGCTGTTGGCCGCTTCGTAGCGCAGCGCAGCACGCTCCGAGCGCAGCTTGATCAAGGCCGCGGGGGTACGCGGGATCGGCGTCAGGTCGAGCGGTGGCGGACCGTTGCCGGGAAAGCGGCGTCCCAAACGCGACGGATCCAACCCAGGCCCCACGACGGTCGCGACGCCGCCGGCCTCGATTGCTGCGGAGCGGCGCCAGTTGGGCACGAGGCCACGGTCGCCCCACACGCGCTGGAAGTTGAGAAGGTTGGCTTGGACGCTGGAAGGCTCGCGGAAGCTCAGGAAGCCCAGATCCCGACCGCCCGCGTTCGACGCTGCCGCGGCACTCGCCCCCGCTCCCGGGATATCGCCCCCCGCCACGCCTCCGCCCTGGAACGCGCTCTGACCGCCTGCGAAGTCTTGAGACGCCCGCGAGGCAGCCAGCCTCCGCTGCTCCTCTTCGAATTCCACCAAACGCTGCGCCTCGATCTCTTGGATCCGCGCCGCAAACGCCTCGTCGTCCAGGCTGCCTAGCTCGTAGAGCGAATCGGCTTCCGCGAGCCGGACCGCGACCGTGGAGTACGCCTTAAAGGCCCCGGCCGTCCGGCGAACGTCCAGCAGCGCCGCACGCGTCGGCGTGTCGCCAGGCGCGATCGATGTGCGCAGGACCGTAGACGCGGTGTCGAAGTGCGCCGCAGCGCGGACAAAGTCGCCTCTGGCGTCGCGGTAGAACTCCGCCAGGCGGGCGTGGGTCTCGCCGCGCAGGGAGCCCCCCGCCATCAGCGGATCGTACAACACCGACCGCATGGCCGTCAGCGCCTCCTGCGGCTCGCCAGAGGCGGCGAGCAGGCGGCCGTAGGCCAACTCCACCTCGGCGCGGTGCGCGTAGTTCTTGTCGTCGCGCCGCATGCGGCGGATGAGGTCAATGGCCTCTGGCGTCTGTTCCGCGTCCAGACCGAGCACGAGGGCGCGGCTGAGGTTGGCGGCGTAGGCCAGCTCATACGGTGGCGCCAGGCGGGTGACCTCGCGGTAGGCGTCGGCCGCTTCGGCGTAGCGGCCATCGGCCTCCAGCACCTGCCCGAGAAGCATGGACGCACGGGCCGCGAAGTCGCTGTCGCGCTCGTCCTCAAGCCCCATGCGAATGGATTCGGCCGCATCGGCGTAGCGGCCTTCGCGGGCGTAGAGCTCGCCGAGGACGAGCCGGATGCGCGCGAGGTCGCCCCGGTTGCCCTCGGCGGCAGCTAGACGGTCCTGCAGGATCTCCGTCCCCTCCTCGTAACGCTGCGCAGAGGCCAGCGTCCGGCCCAGCCAGATCCGCGCCTCGTCGGCCAGGCGGTCGTTGTTGCGCACGGTCGCCAGCTCGATCGTCTCGCGGAACTTCTGCTCCGCGCCGACCGCGTTGTTCTGGTAGTAGTACGCCTTCCCGATCAGGAACAGCGCGTCATCCGCCCACTTGGAGTCGCCTCTGGCGCGGAGCAGTTCGCTGCTCTTGTCGATGGCCTCCTGAAACCCCGAGCCGCGCCCGCCAGAGGCCGAGGGGTACAGCGAGATCAGCTTTGTCCGGTCGATGGCCTGGTCCTGCCGGTCGAGCTGGCTCTCCCCCTCCTCCAACACGCGCTCCGCGTTGTAGTACGCGTTGTAGTACGCGCGGAAGTCGTTGTACCGGCTCCCGAACAGCGCGCCGCAACCGGCGAGCAGGAACGCGCTCGCGAAGAGCGAGGCGGAGAACAGGGCGCGGCGGGCCGACGGCGCTGGGCGCATCAATCCGGGAGGTGGGGGACGAAACTGCGAGGGTAGGGAACGTCGGGGGCGCGCACCGGGGAGGGAGCCCGAAAACTACGGCGCCCGCCCGCGCTCCAGAGGGCACGAACGGAGTACCGCCGCGATGCGTGTGCGGGCCTCTGGCGAGTCTCGGTTATCCGTATCAAGTCCCGCCCCGCCTCTGGCGCCAGAGGCTCCGAGCTCTTCCTCTTAAAGGTGATCCATCGGACGACGCTCAGGACATCGGGGCGTGCGGCCCCACCGCAACGCCAACCTCCCTCGGATGAGCAACCCGTAGGTGCGTGTTGCAACGCGCACACCGCCAGGGCACGCACTGCCGCCAGAGGCCTCTGGCGGCGAGACCACGCCTCTGGCGGGACCGCGCGGCTACACCCAGTCCTCGCCCAGCGTCGTCACGTGCACCATGTTCGTCTTGCCCACGGCCACGAGCGGCAGGCCCGCCGTGACAACGACGTGGTCACCGGCTTTGCCCAGTCCCTCCTCCATCATCCGGCGGTGGATAGTGCGGATACCGTCGTCGGTGTGCTCCTGGAACGGGATCTTGACTGCCTCGGTCCCCCACGTGAGGCCCATCCGCCCAACGGTCCTCTCGCTGTCGGTAAACGCGTAGATCGGCATGTCTGGCCGGTGGCTGGCGATCTCACGCGCGGTGCTCCCCGAGTGCGTGAGGCAGCACAGCGCGCGCGCCTCAATAGCGCCCGCGAGGTCCACGGCCTGCGACGAGATCGCGCGGGTGATCTGCGAGGCGTCTGCGGTATCGCTGTCCAGCGCCTGACGCCCGCCCAAGCGGCGGCGGTTGCTCTCCGCCTCGCGCACGATCTCGTCCATGATCTCGACGGCCCGTGCGGGGAACTTGCCGGCGGCCGTCTCGCCTGAAAGCATTACCGCGTCGGTCCCATCCAAAACAGCGTTTGCCACGTCGGTGGCCTCGGCGCGCGTCGGGCGGGGGTTCTCCATCATGCTCTCCAGCATCTGCGTGGCCGTGATGACCGGCTTCGACGCTTGCAGGCAGCCGCGGATGAGCTGCTTCTGCACGATGGGCACGCGCTGGATCGGGATCTCGACGCCCAGATCGCCTCTGGCGACCATGATGCCGTCCGCCGCGCGGAGAACCGAGTCGAAGTTCTCCACCGCCTCCGGCTTCTCCACCTTCGCGATGATGCCGACCGACTTGCCCTCCGAGCGGATGCGTTGCGCGAGGTTGTCGATGTCGCGGGCGGTCCGCACGAACGAGAGCGCGATAAACTCCACGTCCTGGGTGAGCCCGAACGCCAGATCCTCGATGTCCTTTGGCGTCATGCCCGGCCGCGCCGCCACGATCTGCGGCAGGTTGACGCCCTTCTTGGTCTTGAGCACGCCGCCGATCACGACCTCGGTGACCACGTCCTGACCGTCCACGTCGATGATCTTCAGCTCGATGTTGCCGTCATCGATAAGGATCCGGCCGCCCTGTACCACCTCTTCCGCGAGGGCGTCGTAGCTCACGTGCACGCGCTCCTCGGTCCCGATAGCCACAGGCTGCGCCGTGAGCCGGATCGTGTTGCCCGCGTGGATAAGCGCTCCGCCCTCCTCCATCGCGCCCAAGCGGATCTTCGGGCCCTGGAGGTCTTGCAGGATGGGCACCACGCGGCCCTGCTTTTTCGCCTCCTCCCGCACGATGCCGATCCGGCGCTCGTGGTCGGCGTGAGAGCCGTGGGAGAAGTTCATGCGGGCAACGTCCATGCCCGCCTTGATAAGCGCGGAGATGGCGTCGCGGCTGTCGGAGGCGGGTCCGAGGGTGCAGACGATTTTGGTGCGGCGGGTCCGCATGGGCACAGGGGGAGTCGGGAAGGACACAAAGCTACGCGCCCTCCCCGCCCGCCCGCGGCCCCTTCTCGGCCTCTGGCGCCCCACCCGGGCATCACTCCGCGTCTACAGCGCCTCTGGCGAGTCGCCGGTGCTCAGCCCGAGCGCGTTGGTGGTCCAGTCGTAGCAGAAGCGCGCCAGCTCGGCGCCGCTCTGGAGGCCCAGCTTCCGCTTGACGTTGGCGCGGTAGCTCTCGATGGTTTTAACCGATAGGCTCAGCTCTTCGGCGATCTCTCGCGTAGACAGCCCCTGCCCGATAAACCGCACGACCTCTGTCTCACGGTCCGAAAGGTCCTCGACAGCCTTGCGGCCCTCTCCCCCCTCGATGGTGCGCCGCACCATGTCGTCCGCCAGCGAAGGCGACACATACAGCTCGCCGCCTAGGATGCGGCGGATGGCGGGCACGATCGCACCGGGGTCGCCCTGCTTGGAGAGGTAGCCCTGCGCCCCAGCGCGGAGCACGCGCTCGGCGTAGTACGCCTCTTGGTGCATGGAGAGCACCAGGATCGGGATCTTCTCATCGCGCGCGCGGATGTGGCGGATGAGGTCCAGGCCAGAGCCTTTCTTGAGGCCGATGTCGACCGTGATAAAATCGAACGACTGCTTGTCGATGAGTTGGAGCGCGTCATCCGACGACTCCGCCTCCGCCGCGACGACGAGGTCGGGCTCGGCTTCGAACAGCTTTTCCAAACCGTGCCGCACGATGGCGTGATCATCGACGACGAGAATGCGCGTGGGGGTGCCTGTAGAGGCCATACAAGAACAGCAGCACAACGGCTGTACAGGGGAGAGGGGTCTGACGTCGTCCCCCCGCTCGGGTCTTGACGACACGCCGAATGTACACATAGGGCATTCCCTCTAGCCAGCGGCCACCTATCCCCTCGTAAACTGGCCGTTTCCTCTTCCGCTCGTGCTCTCTCGCCCTTCTCGGCTGCCCCTCCTCCTGCTGGGGATCCTCGCCGCCTCCGTCGCCAGCGCCCAGCCCATGATGGAGACTCCGGCCGTCGCGGACACGCTCCGCCCCGCCAGAGGACCGAGCACGTGGGGAACCGTCGCCGTGGCCTCTGGCGCCGTCGCGCTGGGCGTGCTGGAGACGGCACGGCGCACGCAGGACGACCGGCGCCTGACCGGCCCGTTCGACGTGGAGGTGGAGTGGGCGTATGCCGACGGCGCAGACAAGCTGGGGCACATGATCTCCTCTGGCGTGCAGGCTGAGGGGTACGCCGCCGCTTACCGCCTTGCGGGCCATTCCAGAAAGAGCTCCGCCACGTGGGGCGCGGCCACGTCGTTCGCGTGGATGCTCCACTACGAGATCCTGGACGGCTACGGCAGCCACGAGGTGTTCGACCCCACCGACCTCGCCGCCAACGCCGCGGGCGCCGGGCTCGTGGCCGCGCGCGCTTACGTCCCCGAACTGGAAGCCGCGCGCCTCAAGATCTCCTACTGGCCATCCGGCGACAGTTGCGACGCCACGTGCGACTACGCCGGGCAGACGGCCTGGCTGGCCGTGAACCCGCGCGCCTTCGCGCCAGAGGCCGAGTGGCTGCCGCCGTGGATCAACGTGGCGCTGGGCTACGGCGTGCGCGAAGGCAGCGTCTCCCTCGGCGGCTTCGAAGAGAACCACGTCACGCTCGCGTTGGACTTCGAGCCCGCAGGGCTGCCTCTGGCGGGGCCGGTCTGGGAGGCCGTCCTGCCGTTCTTGCAGCGCGTGCACCTCCCGGCGCCGGGCATCCGGCTCACGCCGCGCCCGAGCTTCGTGCTGGCGTACTGATCCTCTGGCGAGAACGCGAGAGAACTCGCCCCTGGTGGCCGTACTCGCATGAGCACGCCCGCCGTCCGCCTCGTCATCGCCGACGATCACCCCGCACTCCGCGCCGGGGTACGAGCCGCCCTGGAGGCCACAGGCCGCATCGACGTCGTTGGGGAAGCCGCCTCTGGCGCCGAGGCGCGCCGGCTCGTCGCACAGATGGAACCCAACGTGATCCTGCTGGACGTGGAGATGCTTGAGGAGGATGGTGTAGCCGTCGCCCAGGCGCTTCGCGAGGCCGAATCCTCCACGCGCGTGCTGGCCTGTTCCGCTTACGACGATCATGCCTACGTCGCCGCGATGCTGCAGGCAGGCGCGGCAGGCTACATCACCAAGGACAAGCCCATCGCGCTTGTTGCCGAGGCGGTGGAGGCCGTCGCCAGAGGCGAAGGCCGCTGGTTTGTCTCCGTCGTGCCGCCGGAGGCCGACGAGCCGCCCCTTACAGATCGCGAGGTGGAGGTCTTACGCCACATGGCGCGTGGGCAGAGCAACGCTGAGATCGCCGCCGAGCTAAGCATCTCGCCGTACACCGTCCGCAACCACGTCTCCTCTATTTACGAGAAGCTGGACGTGGGCTCCTGGCGCGAGGCCATTGCGTGGGCCTGGAAGCGAGGGTTGGTGGGCGAGACGAGCGGAGACTAGATCGGCACGCCAGAGGCGTCCACGGGAGCAGCGGCGCGCTTGCAGTCCACCTGAGGGCGTACGGACCGCGACCGTCCGGCTCACGCGGGCGATGGCCTTTGGCGCGAGGCCTAATGCGGCAGGCAAGAGCGCATGCGAGCGCCGTAGGGGCGGGAGCGTATCCGCGTGTAGCCGCACGCGCCGGGCCTCTGGCGTCCCGAGAAGGCAGGAGCCCCTTCCGTCGCCAGAGGCCCCGTGAGCGGCTCCCGCGTGCTAGAACGCCAGTTGTCCTTGCAGGATGACAAGGTGCGCGTCGGGGAGGAACGCGCCATCGCGGTACTGGTAGGCCAGCGTGAGGCGCGCGCGGTGGTACGGGCCACCGAGCGCGGCGCTGGGGCTGTAGCTGGCGCCCGCCGTGAGGTACGTGTCGCCCCTGGCGTCCACGTCGCTCCAGTAGCTCTCGGCGCGGGCGAACGCTTCGCCAGAGGCCCCGAGGCCGAGCGCGGCGAGGGCCGAGAGGCCGGCCACCTCCTGCGCGCCTCCGCCGTCGTCGGCGTAGCGGAGCGCGAGGGCGTCCAGCTTGAGGCGGACCGGCTGGCTGCCGGGCTCGGCGCCCCAGTACAGGTGCGCGCCGCCGCTCGTGTAGTCCCGGCCGCCCCTCCCGCGGGCCGTCCGCGCAGGGTCCGCGCCGTTGACGCTCCCAAAGGCGCCGACCTCGACGCCAGAGGCCAGCGTGTAGGACGCCGCTCCGGAGACCGCGAGGCCGCCCGTCTCGGGTCCGCCGACGACATCCGGGCTGGAGATTCCTTCGCGGTAGTTGCCCGCCTCGCGCCCAAACGTGCCCGCGCCGTTGTGGACGGCGAGCGACGCGAAGGCCGGACCGGAGCGGTACGTGAGGTCGGCGCCCATATCGCGGCCGTCGCCGCCCAGCGTGCCGCCCAGCCACCGCTCGACCGTGGCCGCTCGGTCTACGGCGTCGATGAGGAAGTATGGCGTGAGCACGCCGCCGCGCGGCTGCGCGATGGGGAAGTACCCCACGCGCGCCTGCACGCTCTTGGAGAGGTTCGCGAACGCAAACAGGTCCACGCTCTCGACGGCGCCAGAGGCCCCGTCGACATCGTATTCCACCCCGGCGAGGTCGCGGTAGAGCACGCGCGCCTGGATGCGAGCGCGGCGCAGGCCGGCGCCGTAGCGGGTGTCGTCCTCGTCGGCGCGGTCTTGCACGCCGAGGCTCACGCGCGGCTGCACGCCGCCGGAAACCTCGAGGTCCAGGTCCGGCGCAATCGAAAGGCGCTGCGCCGTTGCGGGCGCGGCGGAGAAAAGAGCGGCCAGAGCCAGCACTGCGAGGCCTCTGGAGAGGCGGGGCCCTCTGGAAGAGCGCGGGCCTCTGGCGGAAATCGGGAGTCGGATCATGGGAGTCAGATGCAGGACGGCCCGGAGCACGGGCGTGCGCTCCGGGCCGTCAAGGAGAAGAGAACGGTCGCTTAGAGGGTCTCTGCGGTGATCATCGACTCCTCCATGAACATCACTTCGCCGGTCGCCACGTCGTGCATCGCGCCGATGACCATGAGCTTGCCCTCCTGCACGAGGTTGCGCATCACCGTGCTACGGTCCACCATGTTGCGGACGGTCATTTCCACGTTCTCGTGGGCGACGGCCTGCACGAAGTCCTTGTTCTTGGACGAGCGCTCGCCCTCGAAGTCGTTGATCGCGTAGACCGCAGGCGAGATGTTGGCGAGCGTGCTGGTGAGGTTGCCCAGTTCCACGTGGTCGCACGCGCCCTTCACGGCGCCGCACTCCGTGTGGCCGAGGACGACGATCACCTTGGCACCGGCCACGGCCGTCGCGAACTCCAGCGAGCCCAGGATGTCCGTGTTCACGAAGTTGCCCGCCACGCGCGCCGAGAACACGTCTCCGACGCCTTTGTCGAACACGATCTCGTGCGGCACGCGGCTATCGATGCAGCCGAGGATGGCCGCCATCGGGTACTGGCCGCCGGCGGTCTCGCGGACCTGCTTCATAAAGTCGCGCTCCAGCGGCGTCCCGTCGATGAACCGCTTGTTGCCGTCCTTGAGGGCTTGCAACACGTCCATCGGGGAAAGCGCCGCCTGCGTTTCGGCAGTCAGGGCAACGGTAGGGTCACGGGGTTCGGGTGTGGACATCGATCCGGTTGCGGGGGTCTGGGCGCACGCGGTCGTCATTGACGCGGCGATGAGAAGGGCGAAAAAGGTCAGGCGGGTAAGCATAGCACTAGCAGGAAAGGGGGGTTCGTGCCCGCGCCTCTGGCGGGACGGTCCCGCGTGGGCGGGACAGAAAAGGGACCACGCGAGGCCACTCCTCGCGCGAAATCAGGCCGGTAGCCTAGAGATCTGCGGCGCGTCTCCTCCCTGGCGGACGCCAGAGTCGAGAGAACGCGCCGCTACCGTTCCGGCGGCGGGAGCGGGGGCAACGCCCGCTCAAGGCCTCTAGCGAGGATCGCCGATGTACCAGGGCGCACGGCGCTACCCCGTTCCGCGAGGCGGAGGGGCAGCATCGCCTGCACGTCGTCGGGCTCCGCCTCGGAGACAGACTCCACAGGCGCCTCGATCGGCGCGGGCTCAATGTCCACCACGGCGCGAGCGGGCGCCCCGAAGGACACCGCTGCGAGGAGGACGGACAGGAGCAGACGCACGAACATGGCCCCTTTAGTCTCAGCGTCCGATCGTCGTTCCCGCTCTCCGCCCAACTTCTTCGCAACTCGACACGGCCTCTGGCGCCAGAGGCCCCGCGCGTCCGCTCTCCCGCGATGGAGGTCCGCTCGCGGGGTCCCCTGCCTTCCCCCGGAATCCACCGCGAGAGGCGCCCTGTGACAGGCCCCTGGCGCTCAGATTTGGTACCTTCTCGGGTTGCTCAACTCTGACTCCGATACATGGCCGAGACGCCCGACGACGACCTCCCCCTCGACGACTCCTCCGACGCCGGCGCCCCCACGCCAGAGGCCTCTGGCGACGACGCCATCGGCGGCGACGGCGCGCTTGACGACCTAAGCTCGCGCATCATCCCGATCAACATCGAGGACGAGATGAAGTCGTCCTACATAGACTACTCGATGTCGGTGATCGTGAGCCGCGCGCTGCCCGACGTGCGCGACGGGCTCAAGCCGGTGCAGCGCCGCGTGCTCTACGGCATGCAGGAGCTCGGCCTCGCGGCGGGGCGCGCGCACAAAAAGAGCGCCCGTATCGTCGGTGAGGTGCTGGGCAAGTACCACCCGCACGGCGACCAGAGCGTCTACGACGCACTCGTTCGCATGGCGCAGGACTTCGCCATGCGCGGCCCGCTCGTGGACGGCCAAGGCAACTTCGGCTCGGTCGACGGCGATAGCGCGGCTGCCATGCGGTACACCGAGGCTCGCATGACGCGCCTCGCGGAAGAGCTCCTGCGCGACCTGGACAAGGAGACCGCCGACTTCATCCCCAACTTCGACGGCTCGCTCGACGAGCCGACCGTCCTCCCGGCGGCGCTGCCCAACCTGCTCGTCAACGGCGCCAGTGGCATCGCGGTCGGCATGGCGACCAACATCGCGCCGCACAACCTCGGCGAGGCCATCGACGGCATCGTCGCCACGATCGACGACCCGGAGATCGACCTGGATGGGCTCATGGAGCACATCCCCGCCCCGGACTTCCCGACAGGCGGCACGATCTACGGCATCGCGGGCGTGCGCGAGGCGTACCGGACCGGACGCGGGCGCGTGATCATGCGCGCCAAGATGACCGAGGAGGAGATCCGCAAGGACCGCGACGCGATCATCATCACGGAGATCCCGTACCAGGTCAACAAGAGCACGCTCATCGAGAAGATCGCGCACGCCGTGCGCGACAAGAAGATCGAGGGCATCAGCGACCTCCGTGACGAGTCCGACCGCGACGGCATGCGGATCGTGATCGAGCTCAAGCGCGACGCGGTGATCGAGGTCACCAAGAACCAGCTCTTCAAGTACACCCAGCTCCAGCAGACCTTCGGCGTCAACACCGTCGCGCTCGTCAACGGGCGGCCGCGCACGCTGTCGCTGAAGGAGATGATCGAGCACTACATCGCGCACCGCCACGAGGTGGTGGTGCGGCGGACGGAGTACGACCTCCGCCACGCCGAGGAGCGCGCGCACGTGCTGGAGGGCCTGAGCATCGCGCTCGACCACATCGATGCGGTCATCGCCATCATCCGCCACAGCGCGGACACGGACGAGGCCAAGGCCAACCTCATGGCGGGCGTCTACCCCGCCAGCCTCACGGCGGCGCAGTTGGAGCGCCTGGGCCTCCCGGCGCAGCCGCCCATCGCCAGCGGCAAAAAGCAGGACACCATCGCCGACCTCAACATCTCCGAGGCGGCCTCTGGCGCCAGAGGCGAGTGGCTGAGCGAGCGGCAGAGCGAGGCCATCCTGGCCCTGCGCCTCTCGCGCCTCACCGGCCTGGAGCGCGAGAAGATCCTCGCCGAGTACCGTGAGATCCTCCAGGAGATCGAGCGCCTGCGCAGCATCCTCGGCAACGAGGGGCTCCGGATGCAGATCATCAAGGACGAGCTCTTGGAGATCAAGGAGAAGTACGCCGACGAGCGCCGGACCGAGATCGACCCCATCGGCGGTGGCGACA
This sequence comes from Rubricoccus marinus, assembly GCF_002257665.1. Taxonomy (NCBI): domain Bacteria; kingdom Pseudomonadati; phylum Rhodothermota; class Rhodothermia; order Rhodothermales; family Rubricoccaceae; genus Rubricoccus; species Rubricoccus marinus. The sequence continues at coordinate 2,947,769 of NZ_MQWB01000001.1, forward strand.
TCGACCTGGAGGACCTGATCGAGAACGAGCGGATGGTGGTCACGGTCACCAACCAGGGGCTCGCGAAGCGGACCGCCATCGACGAGTACCGGACGCAGAGCCGCGGCGGCCGTGGCCTCAAGGGGCTCGGCACCCGGTCCGAGGACTGGATCGAGCACCTCTTCGCGGCCGACACGCACGACTACCTGCTCTTCTTTACCGACCACGGGCAAGTCTACTGGCTCCGCGTCTACGATGTGCCGGAGGGCGGGCGCACGGCCAAGGGCCGCAGCATCCGCAACATGATCCAGATCTCGCCAGAGGACAGCGTGAAGGCGGTGATCGGCATCAAGAAGGAGAACTTCCGCGACCCGGAGTTCCTCGAGAGCCACTTCGTCCTCATGGCCACCCGCGATGGGCGCGTCAAAAAGACGGCGCTGGACGCGTTCAAGCGCCCCATGCGGACGGGCATCATCGCCATCGACATCGTGGAGGGCGACCGGCTCGTGGAAGCGCACCTCACCGAGGGCGACACCGAGATCGTGCTGGGCTGCTCCGGCGGCCGCGGCATCCGGTTCCATGAGACCGACGTGCGCTCCATGGGCCGCAAGAGCCGCGGCGTGCGCGGCATGAAGCTCAAGGACGGCGAGACCGTCGTCGGCATGATCGCCGTGCGGCGCGACGGGGCGCAGGTGCTCACCATCTCGGCGAACGGCTACGGCAAGCGGACCGACTTGGAGGAGTACCGCCAGCAGAGCCGCGGCGGGCTGGGCATCCTCGCGCAGAAGACGACGAGCAAGACTGGCGAACTGGTCGCGCTCAAGAGCGTGGCCGAGGAGGACGAGCTGATGATCGGGACCGAGCACGGGCTCCTCATCCGCATGGCCGTCTCCGGCATCTCGACGTACAGCCGCAACGCCCAGGGCGTGCGGGTCATCAACCTCCGCGATGGCGACAAAATCGCCGACGTGGCGCGCCTGGTGAAGGAAGACGAGGACCCGGACATCGCGACCGACGGCGTCGTGCCGGCTCTGGACGCCGAGGCGCCAGAGGCCTCTGGCGAGAGCGGAGGCGCGGAGGCTCCCGACACCTCTGGCGACACGCCTGCCGAGGAGACCGACGAGGCCTGAGCCTCTGGCGTCACGACAGAAGCGGCCCCGCCAGCACTGCGCTGGTGGGGCCGTTCTGCGTCTGGTCTCTGGCGCGGAAGCCATCCCCTTCCCTTTTTCTGGGCCTGGCTACCGACTGAGTTCGCGGTTGCGCGTCTCTCATGGCGGATCACGTGCCCTCGCGCGGGTCAGACGTGGCTCCGCGATTCCGCAGGGTCTCGCGCGGTCTACCTCGGTCTTGTCGCGAGGCCGTTCCTCTTGCCTGCGTGCCCGCCAGAGGCCAGGGCGACCTTTCGGCATTCCGCCCTCGCCTCCCCATGCTTCTCAGCCCTTTTCCGCTCCTGCTCGCCATTGCGGGAACGGTGACATACCACCTCGCGCAGAAGGCCGTCCCCGAGGATGCGTCGCCGTTTGGCGTGATTGCGCTGGCCTACTTGGTAGGGTTCGTGTGCGCGCTCGGTGCTCTGCTAGCCTCTGGCGGCGCGGTAACGGAAACCGCGCGCATGGCGTGGAAGCCCGCCGTCGTCCTCGGACTCGGGGCGCTCGTCATTGAGGTCGGCTACCTGCTGGCCTACCGCGCCGGGTGGCCCATCTCGACCGTCTCGCTGATCGCCAACGTGGCGGTTGCAGCCATCCTTCTCGGCGTCGGGATCTTTGTGTACCGCGAAACGCTGACGTTGGCTCAGTGGTCAGGAGTCGCGCTGTGTGTAGCCGGGCTGGGCCTAATTGCATGGCGCTGACGTTGCCTCCAGCTTGGGGATCGAAGGCGCGCCTCTGGCGGTAGGGACCGCGCACCTCCCCCTGACCCATGACTGTCTTCATTACCGGCGCCTCGGCCGGCATCGGCGCGGCCACCGCACACGCCTTCGCCTCTGGCGGCCACCGCGTGGTCCTCGCCGCCCGCTCTGCCGACACGCTCGCCGACCTCGCCCGCAGCCTGAACGAGAGGCACGGCGAGAACACCGCGCTCGCGCTGCCTCTCGACGTGACCGACGCTGAGGCCCACGCTCGCGCCATTACCGATCTGCCCTCTGACTGGCGCGATATCGACGTAGCGGTCCTCAATGCGGGTCTGGCAAAAGGGTTGTCGCCTGTTTGGGAGAACACCGTCGAGGAGGTTAACCAGATGGTAGACGTGAACGTCAAGGGCGTTCTCAACGGCATCCGCGCGCTGATCCCCGGCATGCTGGACCGCGCCAGAGGCCACATGGTCATCATCGGCTCCACGGCCAGCCACTTCGTCTACCCCGGCGGGACGATCTACTGCGCGACAAAGCACGCCGTCCGCGCCCTCGCGCTCGGCCTCAAGCAGGACCTCCACGCCACGCCGCTGCGCGTCTCGCTCGTCTCACCGGGTCTGGTGGAGACCGACTTCTCGCTCGTCCGCTTCTCTGGCGACGCCCAGCGCGCCGACGCCGTCTACTCCGATACCGTCGCGCTCACGCCAGAGGATGTGGCCGAGGCCGTCGTCTGGGCCACGACCCAGCCCTCGCGCGTCAACGTGCAGGAAGTGCTCGTCACCCCGCGCGCGCAGGCGGCCGGCGGCGCCATCGCCAGAGGCGACGAGGTGCTTAACGTCTAGCGAGGCTGCACGCGCCGAGCTAAAGGTCTTCGAGGGACACACCCGTTAGACTCGAGACGGCCGCCATGTCCTCGGCGAACACGCCCGAGAGCGCGGCACGCACATCGGGTTCGAACTCCATCTTGATATGCTTCTTGAATAAGCGTCGCTCTACCTTGCCGAGGGAGGTGCTGAGCGTGCTGCCGAGTAATGGCCGTATCGCCTTTTTTGCCGGCTCAATGACACGTCTCGCGAGCGCGCTCTGGTAGCGCTGCGGCGTTGCATTCACGCTCTGATCGACTTGCATCGGCGCGGGGTCTATGCCCAAGAACGCCGCAATCTGACTCAATGCCTTGTTCTGGTCTTGCGTCATCGTACGGAACCCTATAAATAGAAACTGCTCTCGACCGAACGTCCAGATATAGCGCTGAATGTGCGCGTGGTACGCACTTACCGCTGCGTAGTTGAATGGAAACCCCTTCCTCGTCCAGGATGGGTGCCGCCCTATGATGTCACCGTTGGCGAGCCGCCGCGCCACCTCCTTAGCTTCATATTCCATGAGCGTTGGGAGCTCCATCCGGGAGATCTCGCGAGCGCTTGGGTAGAGGTCGGAAAGGCTCCGAACCATCTCCCCTCCGTCCTTCACCCGGAAATGCTTGAACGCCGATTCGATTCGGCGAACCGGATCGCGAAGCAAGACAACGAATCGCGTACCGTCTCCCAAAGTCTCATGGATCCGGTCTGGGACCTCGCCGAAAGGCAGGTATGACTGCGACGCGTCGATCACGTACCTCTCTCCGTTGGTTGAAGAGAAGCGGTTGGCATACGCCGCCACTCCTTGAGCGTACAGGTCGTCCTTGGCGAAGAAATGCGGCTCCTTTGGTGTCCCGCTCGCGATATCGGGGTGGCGGGTGAGCAGACGGTACAGCGTCGTCGTTGCGCTTTTCTGCGCACCAGGAAGAATCAAATTGGGAAGACCCATATGACTACAGTGTGTAGGATGCGTCGGGGGAGGGGCCAAAAGCATAGCCAGCCTCTGGCGCTGCCGACCGTACGCGTGGGATAGATAGTGCGTCCAGCAGCAGCGTTTTACTTTGCCCCAAGCGCTCACAGCTTCTAACGCGATGCGCACGTTTCTCTTTCACCGCTCTGACGCTTGCCTCGCTCAAACTACTAGCCCCCCCTTACGAGGGAGTTCAATCCTCTGACGCCAGAGGCTCACGCGCGCCACTTTACCGGCGACTGGGCTGCGCTCGCAGGCATTCCCACGGTTTCAGTCGGGCACGCTGTTTGCGTTCGCGGTCAAAGACTACCGCCTCGCGCAGAGCGTGGGCCAGAAGACCGGCACGCGTACGACGGGCTTCGGCGAGGTGTTCACCTTCGCGCTTCCCAACTCCAGCCTGATAGGCTGGTAATCCACCAAGCGGTTTGTCCACCCTAGTGCCAAGCTGCTTGATTCCTGACAGTGGAGTGCGCTCCTTGCACGAACGGTAGGTGACCGCCTCTGGCGCCAGAGGCCTCTGGCGAAGCGTCGGCGGAACCGAACCCCTGCAGGAACAGCGCCCGCGCCCAACGCATCGGGCGGGCTCCCTCTCGCCGTTCCGATGCTCGCTCGCCTTTTCCCGCCTCTGGCGGCCCTCGCCCTGTTCCTCGCGCCAGAGGCCCACGCGCAGTCCATCACCGGCCGCGTCGTGGACGCGGTCACGCAGCAGACGCTGCCGGGCGCGAACGTGGCCGTGCTGGACGCCTCTGGCGAGATCCTCGCGGGCGCCGCGACGGACCTCGACGGCGCGTTCTCGCTGTCGGGCCTCCGGGCAGGCAACTACCACCTCCAGGCTTCCTTTGTCGGCTACGACACCCAGACGCGGACGGACGTCGTCGTGCAGGCCAGCCGACCGACGTTCGTGCTGTTCGAGCTCCGGGAGACCACGACCGCGCTGGGCGAGGAGATCACGGTGACAGCAGGCTTTTTCGAGGACGAGCCCGACGCGCCCGTCTCGGTCACCGCGCTCGGGCCGGAGGAAATCCGCCGCACGCCTGGCGGGCAGAACGACATCTCGCGCTCGCTGCTCGCGCTTCCCGGAGTCTCCTCTGGCGTCGACAACCGCAACGACCTCTTGGTGCGCGGCGGCGGGCCGAGCGAGAACGCTTATTTCGTGGACGGCATCGAGGTACCGCAGATCAACCACTTCGCGACGCAAGGGGCCGCTGGCGGCGCGCTGGGGCTCCTCAACGTGGACTTTATCCGCGAGGCGACGTTCTACACCGGCGGCTTTCCGGTCCGGTACGGCGACGCGGGCTCGTCGGTCCTGGTCGTCGAGAACCGTCCGGGCAGCCCCGGCCTGCTCTCGGGCGACATCACGGTCGGCGCGACCGAGACCGCGCTGTCTCTGGACGGCTCCTCTGGCGAGGACTTCAACTGGATCTTTAGCGCCCGGCGCTCCTACCTCCAGCTCCTGTTCGAGCTGATCGACCTGCCCATCCGGCCGGCCTACTGGGACTTCCAAAACCGGACCGAGTGGGACGTCACCGACAAGGACCGGCTCGTCTTTTTCGGCCTCTGGGCCGTGGACGACTTCGACATCGCGCAGCCCGAAGACCCGGACGACTTCGAAGGTCAGGAGATCGCCTCTCGCGTGCTGGACAACGACCAGCGGAGCTACACCGCGGGCCTCTCGTGGCGCCGGCTCGTCCCCGGCGGCTTTTTTACGACGGCCTTCAGCCGCTCCTACCAGGAGTTCTTCTTCAACGACCGCGACGAGGCCGGCGACCCGCTCCTCTCCAACATCTCCGAGGAAGCCGCGTGGCGCCTGCGGACCGACGGCGACCTGCGCCTCGCGCCCGGCCTCACGCTCGGTGTCGGCGGCGGGGCCTCTCGCGAGACCATCGCGAGCGATTTCTTCCAGCGCGCGACGCCCGCGAACCGCCTCCCGGCCGATCTCGCCTTTGACGCCGATCTCGGTCTCTGGAAAGGCTTCGGCTACACCCAGATCACCGCGAAGGCCGCTGGCGGCAAGCTCGCCCTCACCGGCGGCGTCCGTGCGGATGGCACCGACTTCTTGGACCAGGGCTTCTCCGTCTCGCCGCGCGTGAGCGCGAGCGTCGACCTGACGGATCAGATCAGCGCCTCTGGCGCCGTGGGCCGCTTTACTCAATCGCCGGAGTTGGTGTCGCTCGCCGTGCGCGACGGCGTCTCGCCAGAGGCCCCGTACGCCAACCGCGGGCTCCGGTGGATCGCCGTCGATCAGGTAATCGGCGGGCTCGCACTCACGCCCGTGCCCAGCCTCCGCGTCTCGCTGGAGGGCTTCTACAAGCAGTACGACGACTACCCCGTCTCCGTGAGCGATCCGCGCGTGTCGCTCGCCAACCTCGGCGGCGACTTCGGCGTGATCGGCGCCGAGCCTCTGGCGCCCCAGGGCGAGGGCCGCGCCTACGGCGTGGAGCTCTCGGCGCAGAAGCGGCTGACCTCGAAGGTCTACGGACTCGGCGCGTACACGCTCGCGTGGAGCGAGTTCACCGGCGCCGATGGCGTCTACAAGCCGAGCGCGTGGGACGTGCGGCACAACCTCCAACTGACCGGCGGGATTCGGCTGGGTGGCTGGGAGATCGGCTCCAAGCTCGCGTTCCAGTCGGGCCGCCCGTTTACGCCGTTCGATTTCGCGGCCTCGGAAGTGGAGTACGCCCTCTCGCGCCGCGGCGTGCTGGACCTCGACCGGCTGAACCAGGAGCGCACCTCGGTCTACACCCGCTGGGACGTGCGCGTGGACCGCCGCTTCTCCATCGCGGGCCGCGTCAACGGCAACGTGTACCTGGACGTGCAAAACATCCTCGACCGCGAAAACGTGTTCGGCGTGCAGTACACCGAGGACCCTGCGGTCCCGAGCCGCTTGCGCGAGCAGTCGGGCATCGGGCGGCTCCCGTCGGTCGGCTTCAGCGTCGAGTTCTAGGGCGGGAGACGCAGAGGCCTCGCGCCAGAGGCCTCCGGCGCGTTCCCGCGCGGCAACCGCGTAGGTACTTTCGCGGGCGGTATGAAACGCGCCGCTGTTCTCCTGTGCCTGCTCTCCCTTGCCGCGTGCGGATCGCCCTCGCGCGAGGACGTAGACGAGCGGAAGCGCGAGAGCGGGACCCGCGAGTTGAATGGCAAGGTGGGCGTGTTTCTGGACGAGGGCCCGGTCTACTATCGCTACCGTTACCTGCCGGACAGCCTTGTCGTGCTTGGCGAGGGCTTGGAGGAGGGACCCGAGGTCGAGATGCCGTTCGATGCCTTTAGCGCGATCGTGGTACAACTCGAAGCGCTGGGCGTGGTGATCGCGGAGGACCCCGCCGCGATGAAGTACGACCGCATGCCGGGAGAGGACGACGTGATCGTGAGCGTGAGCGTCCCGCCAGCGGCGGCGGCGGCTCTGGGTGGTGCCGCGGGGCTCGCGCTCGCGCTGGGGGTGCTGCTCTGGGCCATCCGGCGCCAGAGGCGGGAGAGGAGGTTGCAGCGTGGGTTGGCGCGCGCTCGTGAGGCCGAACGCGCACACCTCGCGCGCGAAATACACGACGGGCCGCTGCAAGAGCTGTGCGCCCTTCAGATGGGGCTCGTCGGGCTGGGCGATCAGCCGGTCGACACCGACAGCGCGCGGGTGCTGGCAGCCGAGATCATCGGCGAGCTTCGGCTGGTGTGCGGGGCCCTCCGGCCGCCGGGCCTGGACCAGATGGGGCTCGTCCGCTCGGTCGAGGCGCTCATGGAGCGCGCCCGCGCGCGCCACCCGGAGATCGCGTTTGGATTCGAGGCCTCGCCAGAGGCCGAGGCGCTCGGCCGAGACCTCGGGGACGAGGAGGCTCTGGCCCTGTTCCGCATCGCGCAAGAGGCGTTGACCAACGCCATCCAGCACGCCTCCGCTTCACGCATTGAGGTCGCGGCCGAGGCCTCTGGCGGCGCGATCCGCCTCGTCGTGACGGACAACGGCGTGGGGTTGGAACGGCGGAAGGACCAGTCTCTAGCCGAGGCGGGGCACTTTGGGATCGTGGGAATGAAGGAGCGCGCAAACACGCTGGACCTGCGGCTCGCGTTCAGGACGCCAGAGGCCGGGGGGACGCAGGTGGCGGTCTCGCGGCGGCGCACGTCTTCGCTTCAGCTCTCATGATGCCTCCCTACCGCGTCCTGCTCGTAGACGACCACCCGCTTTTCCGCGAGGGGCTCCGCCGTCAACTCGACGCCGACGACCGGCTTCAGGTTGTCGGCGAGGCGTCGGACGGGAAGGAGGGGCTCCGGCTGTGCCAGAGCCTGACCCCTGACGTCCTCGTGCTGGACATGCATCTGCCTCAGCTTTCCGGCCCCGACGTGGCGCAGGCAGCATCGGCCTTGGCGGCTCCTCCTCGGATGCTCGCGCTGAGCGCGTACGACGACGCGTCTTACGTCCACGCGCTGATGGACGCGGGGGCTGCGGGCTACGTCACGAAAGACCAGCACCCCGCCGTGATCCGCGAGGCCGTCGTCGCGGTGGCCGAGGGGCACGGGCGGTGGTTTGTGGCCCTCCCGCAGCGGCCTGATCAGCTGTCGCCGCTGACGGCCCGCGAGCACGAGGTCCTGCTCTTTCTCTCGCGTGGGCTCGACAACCGCACCATCGGCGACCGGCTGTTCGTGACCGAGAACACGGTCCGGAACCACCTCACCGCGATCTATTCCAAGCTGGGACTGAACTCCGCTCGGGAGGCCATCGCGTGGGCCTGGAAGCACGGCATCGCAGACGCTCAGGAAGGGGCGTAGGCCGCGCCTGTGAGGTATGGACTAGAAGGCCTGTGAGGTGCCTCTGGCGAGATCGTGAGGTGTGCACGTAGGGGCGCCGCAGGGGCGCACCGTAGGCTGCGGGACTGGGCACGACCACTGTCTCAGTCCTCCTTGCCTCCCCTTTCCTGCTATGCGCTATTCCCTCGTTCTCGTCGCGCTTCTCGCCGTGCCTGCAGCCTCGGCGCAGTCCTCGTTTTTCGCCGCGGAGTTCGGCGCCGGCTCCAACGGCATCGCCGCCAGAGGCCAGGCCGGGCTGGGGCGGCTGGGCCCCGTTGCGCCCACGGTCCGCCTCGCGATGACAACGGACACGGCACCGGCGTCGGCGGAGCCCTCGTACCGGCAGTCCAACGTCGAGGTGGGGCTGGGAGCATCGCGGGTGGTGCGGCTGGCGGATGGGGTCGGACTCGCGGGCGGCGCGGGGGTAGCCGTCGCCGTTGCCGCCCGTGACGAGGGGGCCTCTCAGGACGGCGCGTTTTTCCGCTTTCCCAAGATGCAGTTTGGCCTGACGCTTCCCCTCGACCTCAGCGCCGTCGTGCGCCTGACGCGGACCGTGAGCGTTTCGGCGGGAGGGTACTGGAGCGTGCCTCTGGCGTCGGGCAGCAGCGAGAGCGACCCGGACCTCCTCGCGCAGATGCCGAGCTTGGGGCAGCACGGTGCCGTCCTGGGCGTGCGCGTGGGCGGGTGGTAGGCCCCCGCCGCCAGAGGCGTTCGATGTGGCATGCCGCGCCCGCGCTAAAAAAACGCCCCGCCGGTCTCGGGGACGGGCGGGGCTTGAGATCCGGTGCCGGAGGCGCGGCTTAGCTGTTGGCCTTCTCCCGGTGGGAGGCGAGGGCGAGAAGCAAGAGGAGCGCCGCCGGGACCGCGAGTTGCAAAGCAATCATGTCGCGTGGGGCGGCTGGTGGACGGGAAGTTCTGTACGGACAACTACGGCATTGGAGTTGCACGATGCAGGCGGAGACCACGCGAACCGTCGCGATTCAGGGCTGACCTGACGCCGGTCCCTGCTCAACGCCGGCCGTGGCCTCGCGGGCCACCTCTCATGCCGCGCCTCTGGCGTTCGGAGTCACGCCAGAGGCCGCCTTTCCCTATTCGCCAAGAGCGGCTTGGAGCGCGGCCACGGCGGCGCTGAAGTCCGTGTACTCGCTGTCGTCGTTGAGCCGCGCGAGGTCCAGCGGGGTGAGGCCGTCCGCGTTGTGGATTGTGGGGTCCGCGCCGTACTGCAGGAGAATCGGGACCACCGAGCCTTTTACGGAGCCGAGAAAGGCCGCGTGCATCGGGGTGTGGCGGGACTCGTCGGCCGAGCGCGCGTCGGGGTCTGCGCCGGCGTCGAGGAGTGCGCGCGCAGGCCCGGCCGCGTCGAAGCGGGCCGCGGCGTGGAGCGCGGTGTCGCCGTTGTCGTCTGCCGTGGCGGGGTCCGCGCCTGCCTCCACCAAGAGGCGGATCGTGGCGGCGTCGGCGTCGGCGTAGATCACGGCGTGGTGCAGGATGGGCCGCCCGTATGGGCCAGCGACGCTCAGGTCGGCGCCGGCGTCCACCAGCAACCGGATGGCCTCGGCGTCGCTCCGGTTGATCGCGGCATGGAGGGGCGCCCATCCCTCAGCGTCCGTCTCGTTGGGGTCGGCGCCGGCGTCCAGCGCGCAGCGGACGTGCGCGGCGGTCTCGGCGCGAGGGAGCGGAGGGCAATCGCCAGAGGCGCCGGCCGCCGCGCCAGAGGCCTCTGGCGCGAGCGCGAAGTTGAGCCGCGTCCGCGACGCCGAGAGGCACATAAACCTCCCCTCGGCGGGCTCGAACCCGCGGCGCGAGACGACGGCGACGTAGTCCGTGACGGTGAGGCTCGTGAAGACGGCCTCGCCTCTGGCGTCGGTCTGGGCGGAGTAGCGGGCGGGCTTGCCCTCGTTCCAGTCGGCAGCGGTGAACAGCTCCACGAGCGTTCCGTCGTAGGACGGGGCCGAGCCCGCGTACGCGAGGATGCGGACCTCGGCGCACGGGCCTTGCGCAGACGCGGGGCCGGCGGCGAGGAGCAGGACGGAGAGAGCGAGCAGGCGCATGGAGGCGGGGGTGTGGCGCCAGAGGCCTCTGGCGTTGGTGGGTCGGTGTCGGCGGCGGCGCCAGAGGTAGCGGGCGGCTCCAGAGGCACCGGGCGGCGCCTGAGGCGCTGGGCGGCGCCAGAGGCGTCAGCGCACGAGGTCGTAGGCCGTGACGGTAGCGGACGGCGTGGGGCCGCCGTCATAGGAGCGGTACGAGCCGGACACGACGACGCGCAGCGCGTCGCCGACCTCGCCGCACGCGAGGACGCGGTGCGTGAACGTGCCGGCGTCGGAGATGGAGACCGACGCCACTTCCTCGCGTCTGCCGATCGTTCCGTCGGCTGCAATCACCTGGATGTCCACTTTGCGCTGGTAGTTCTCGGCCCAGCGCGTGCTGAGGAGCGCGATGTCGCCGTCCCAATCGCACGCCACGTCCGGGTCTGGCCCGCCGACGCTGAACGCGCTCGCGCGCTCCATCCCGTCGGCCTCCACAAACCACTCGGTGTTGGTCGTCGTCGTCCCCCGGCGGTCCGTGAACGAGTTCTGCTCCCCGGTGTACCCGACGCGGACGCGGCGTCCCGAAGGCGTCGCGCCGAAAAACGTCGTGCCCGGCCGCGTGCCGTCGTACCCGGTGCCGAACGTCTCGAAGCCTGTTGCGAGGGACGGGGTGCCGGCCGTGAGGTCGAGGTCGAGAACTGCGGACTGCGAGGCGGTCCCGATGTAGGCCGTCATGTCGATGGGCAGCGTCGCGCGCGGGCCTCTGGCGACGGCCCGGCCTGCCGTTTCCCCCGGGTCGAAGTCGACGAGCGTCGGGGCGACGTGGAGGCCGCCGCTCCACGTCACCTCGCCAGAGGCTGTGATCCGGCTGGCGACGAGGACCTCGACGCCGGTCGAGTCCCCCTCGTCGTTGATGACGCGCGTCTCGCCGGCGTGGATCGCGAGCCAGTCGCCCCCCTCGATCGGGAGAAAGCCGTACGTCTCCTCGCTCCACGTCCCGATCACGCTCGGGTTGGACCGGATGTCCGCTGGAAGGGCGGGCGAGACCTCCGTGCGCGCCCGCTCCGTGCCGTCCGGGCCGAGCCGTAGGCCGAGCGCGATGCGGGAGTCGGAGATCGCGGTCCGCGCGATGCCGAGCGCCACGCCGTCGCCATCGGGGGCGAGGTGGAGGGCCGGGCGGGTGTAGGCGCCCAAGTCGTCGTCGGTAGACCGCGACCACGTCTGCACCCCGTCGAGCGAGCGCGCGACGCTCAGGAACACGCCGAACGGGACGGCGAGGACGACGCCGCCCTCGGCGTCTACGAAGGCCGCAGCTCGCTCGTAGTCACCGCTCGTCGGCGCCGGCACCTCGGCGGTGCGGCTCACGCGCGGCTGCGCGAGTGCTTCTGGCGCGAGGAGGAAGGCAGCAAGCGCGAGGATCAGGGTGGGGCGCAGAGCGGTCACGGCGGAGGTCGGGGGAGGAAGGGCTATGCTAACGGTGCCTGCGGGCGTGCCGCCTCCCGAGATCGCGGGAGCCTCTGGCGCCAGAGGCGCACGAGCAGCGTGATATCAGGTGCTGCGACGCGGCTCCACCCGGACCTGTCCGGCCCGATCTTTCCGTCTTCCATTCCCACGCCTCTCGCGTCCATGCCCCGTCACATTACCGCCCCTACCCGCATCCCCGTCCCTGGTGGCAAGACCATCGAAGAGCACGTTGGCCGCGTGAACACCCACACCGAGAGCGTCTCGGTCGCGCACATGGTGGCGCCGCCCGGTTGGGATGAGCCGGCACAGACCCCGAGCTTCGACGAGGTCACCATCGTGATCCGCGGCCGGATGCGCGTGGAGTACGACGGCGGCGAGATGGAGATCGGGCCGGGCGAGACCGTGCTCTGCGAGGCGGGCGAGCGCGTCCGCTACGTCAACCCGTCCATCGCGGAGGAGTGCGAGTACTGGGCGGTCTGCACGCCCGCGTTCTCGCCAGAGGAAGCGGGCCGCGAGGGCTGAGCAACGCCGGGCCTCTGGCGCGGTCTCCATCTCGGCGGGTCGCCAGCGGCCCGCCAGTTAGCTTTCATGCCCTCATCGCCTCCGCACCCGTATGCGCGCCGCCCTCGCCCTCGCAATCGTCCTAACGCTCGCGGCCTGCACGTCCTCGAAACAGGCCACCTCGGATGGATACCGAGTCTCGCAGGAAGAGAACGGGGACGTGACGATAGAGGTGCCGCCGGGGGCCTCAGCCGAAACGCTGATGGCGGCTCTCCAAGACGCCGCAGAGCTTACCAAGTGGGTGCCGCCAGAGGCCGCTGGCGGCCTGCGGCAAATCGACGCGTCCGAGTTGCCCCCGGTTGGGGGCATGGGCAAAACATCGGTCTACGAATACGGATTGCAGGACGGTCGATTCAGCCTGTACGTCTACCGGTTCGGCGCCGATGCCGATTCTCAGATCGAGGGGACGCAGGTGGCGCTCGCTACGCTCGTCGAGCAGGGGCGCATCGACGCGTTCGAGTTGAAGGAACAGAGCGCCCGCGAGGTCGCTTGGGACGACACGGAGGCCACGTTGCACCGCGTACGGTTTGTCGAGACGATCCGCGGCGCCCCGTTTGACTCGTACATGTACCTCCTGAAAGACGACATCCACTGGATCAAGGCACGCGTGTCCTTTCCCGAGGGGCTGCACGACAAGGCCAAGGTGGACGCGATGGTGCTGGCGTTGCTCGCGGGCTAGCCTCTGGCGCCAGAGGCCCGAGGCAGCACCGCGGACGACTTCCGACGAGGGACCCCGCCAGAGGCGCGCTCGTTGGAGCCTCATGCCCGTTGACTTCTATGCCGCCCTCCCCGCGCTCACGCGGTTTGCCGACCTCGCGGACCCGGCCGTTTACACGCCGCTTCCGGACTCGTGGACGGTGGTCCTCACCGATGTCATCGGCTCTACCGTGGCCGTTCAAGCGGGACGCTACCGCGATGTGAACTACGTCGGCGCGGCGAGCATCGCGGCGGTCCTCAACGCCAGTGATCGCGTGGACATCCCGTTCGTGTTCGGCGGCGACGGCGCCACGCTCGTTGTCCCCCCGGACCTGCTGGACGACTCGCTGGCCGCGCTCGCGGCGCTGCAGATCCACGCGAGCGAGCGGTTGGACCTGCCCCTCCGTGTCGGTTACGTGTCCCTGGGAGACATCCGCGCCGCCGGGCACGAGGTCGCCGTCGCGCGCTTCCAGGCCTCGCCTAACTACGCGCAGGCGCTGTTTCTGGGCAGCGGCATGGGCTGGGCCGAGGACCAGATCAAGGCCCCCGCGACCGCCTCCCAGTACGCCTCGGTCGTGGAGCCGGCCTCTGGCGCGGACCCCTACGCCGGCCTGGAGTGCCGGTGGGAGGACATCCCGAGTCCGTACGGCGAGACGGTCTCGCTTCTCGTGGCGGCCTCTGGCGGCGCCCAGGCCGACACGTACCGCGAGGTGCTGCGCGAGGTGGAGGACATCTACGGCACCGGCGACGCACCCCACCCCATCACGCTCGACGGGCTCCGGCTCTCCTCGGACCCGCGGCGGCTCTCCCCCGAAGTCGCCCTCCGGCACCCCGCAAAGGCCGTCGCGGCGCGGGCCGAACTGTGGGCGCGGAACCTCCTCGGCCGCGTGCTCATCCGGCGGAAGGCAAAAACATCGGAGACCGATTGGGACGCGTACCCGAGGCTTCTCCGCGCCGCCACGGACTACCGCAAGTTCGATGGCGTCCTGCGCATGATTCTCGCCGGCACCGCAGAGCAACGCCAGAGGATGGAGCGCTTCCTGACGGCGCGCTACGACAAAGGCGAACTGGCCTGGGGCCTCCACGTCTCGGACCGTGCCGTGATGACCTGCCTCGTCTACGAGCGCATGGGCCAGCAGGTCCACTTTATCGACGGCGCGAACGGCGGCTATACCGCCGCCGCGGTGCCGTTCAAGAAGCGCCTCAAAGCGCTGGCGGCGGAGCGCGCCTGAGGCCTCTGGCGCCAGCGGCGCGCGGCCGGGGCGGTTCAAGTATGGACGCGAGAGGCCGATATCTCCGCGGAACTTCCGGCCTTGCCATGGCCTCGCCGCCCGGCGCCCCTGTGACCGAAACCCACCTCGCGCCCCGTTCCGACGAGCCGTTTGAAGTCGCCGTGCGCCGCCTTCGGATGCTGCTCGATGTCAACGTCGCGCTCAGCGCTGTCGCTGACCTCGATCACCTGCTCGGCACCATCATTCGCACCACGACAAGCGTGCTCCAGTGCGAGGCCGCCTCGATCTTGCTGCACGAGCCGTACGAGAACGTCCTCCGCTTCGCCGCCGCCACGGGCGACGAGAAGGGCGCGCTAAAGGAGGTGCGCGTGCCGCTCTACGGGAGCCTGGCCGGCACCATCTACACCGAGAACCGCGCCCTGCTCGCCGTTGACCTCAAGCGCGACGAGCGCCACTTCAGCAACGCCGCCGAGGCCACAGGCTTTCAGCCGCGCGTGCTTCTCGGCGTCCCCATGCGCATCGACGGCGTGCCCATCGGCGTGCTCGAAGCGCTCAATCCCCGCGACGCGTTCGACGCCGTTGACGCGGAGATGCTGCTCATCGTCTCGGCCCAGGCCGCCGTCGCCATCCGCAACGCTCGGCAGCGCGACGCACTCGACGCCGCGCGCACCCGCCTCGCCGCGCTCGACCGTGTCAAAAGCGACTTCATGGCCGTGGCCTCCCACGAACTCCGGACGCCTCTGGCGGCGCTCCGTGGGTTCGGCGAGATCCTGCACGAAGAGGTGCGCCCGGACCTCGTGGGCCACGCTGAGGAAGTGGTCCGCTCCTCGAAGCGGATGGAGGCCATCGTAGAGACGCTGGAGGAGATGAGCCAGTTGGAGCACCCCCAGCGCGCCGAGCCGCACGGCAGGAATGGAAACACCGTCACCCTTTCCGACGTGCTCGCGCGGGCCGACTCCGGGATGGACCGGCCCATCGATTTCTCGCTACCCCCCGCCCCCCTGCTGATCCGCGGTGAGCGCGACCGGCTGCGGCTGGCGTTCTCGCACCTGCTCGCCAACGCCGTGCAGTTCACGCCGCCAGAGGCCGCCATCCGCGTGGAAGCCGAGGTGCACGGCGACGAGGTCCACGTGAGCATCCGCGACGAGGGCCGCGGCCTCGATCCGCAGGACTTGGAGCGGATCTTCGAGGCCTTCGTGCAGACCGACGACCCGCTCACGCGCCGAACCGAGGGTCTCGGCATGGGCCTGACCGTCGCGCGGAGCATCGTGCTCCGTCACCGTGGGCGGCTGTGGGCCACGAGCCCCGGGCTCGGCCAGGGCAGCACGTTCCACGTGCGCTTGCCCCTGGCGGCGTAGGGCCTCTGGCGGTACAGAACGCGGAGAGCTTGGCGCCAGAAGCCTCTGGCGCCAGCGCGCGGAGGGGTGCGGAGCGCCTGCGAGAAGAGCGGTCGGAGCCTGGGGTGCTTCTGGAGCGTAGGCCTAGCCCCTCTCCCCCTCCCCTCCGATGAAGATCTCAGACGACACCACGTGGAAAGCCCTCACGTTCGTCGCGGCCACAGGCGCCGCGCTCACGACGCACTGGGCGCTCAAAAACGGCTGGCAAGCCATCACCGGCAAGAAGCCACCAACGAACCCCGCCGCCCGTGAGACGGCTTGGACGGAAGCCCTGATCTGGACGGCTGCGAGCAGCCTCGCAGGTGGCCTCGCGAAGCTCGTGGCCAAGCGCCACGCCGGCGCGTTTAAGGAAGGAGACGTTCCTGTGCTTGGCGCCTAACGCTGTGAATGCGGGATTCACGGACCCCGCCAGAAGCCCGTCCCGTATCTCTGTCCCTTCTATTCTGCCTTTTCCATGCTTCGAGGTCCCTTCCGAATTGTCGCCATCCTTCTCGGCCTCGGCCTCGCAGGCGCCGCCGTCGTTACGGCGTTTTCGCCGGACTCAGCCTCCGTTGTCCGCCTTCCCGATCCGATCGAACGGGACCTCGACCAGATCATCGAGCGGGACACAATCATCGCGCTGACGAGCTACAACCCGACGAGTTACTTCGTCTACCGAGGCGAGGCCTTCGGCTACGAGTACGAGTTGCTAAAGGACTTCGCCGAGGAGGCCGACGTGGTGGTCACGATGCGCGTCGTGCCGCGGGACAGCCTGCTGTATTTCCTCAATGCGGGATTGGGTGATGTCGTGGCGGCGCGGCTTTTCCCGAGCGAGAGCGACACCTCGCAGTTCGCGTACACGAGGCCGCTGTATGAGACGCCCCCGACGGTTGTGCAGTCCACGGGGCCGCTCAACGAGGACACCTCCGCCTCCGATACCCTCCGTGCGCCAGAGGCCTCTAGCCTCCAAGCGAGCAACGCCGCGCGTGAGTTGGGAGACGACGCGGCGCGCGGCCCTATCCGCATCCGAGGCGCTCGCATCCAGAGGCCTGGCGATCTCGCGGGAGAGCAGGTGTTCCTGCCCGAGGACCACGCGTACATCGAGCGGCTCGTCGAGATCGAGAACCGCGTCACAGGCGACATCGAGGTCGTGGAGGTGGACACCTTGAGTGAGGCGCTGATCCGGCAGGTCGCCAGAGGCGGAATCGACCTCACCATCGCGCCGCAGAACGTGGCGCAACTGGAGGCGAGCTACTTCGAGAACTTGGAGGTGAACCCGGTCATCGGGCCCGCGACGGGCGTGGTCTGGGCCGCGCGGCGCAACTCGCCTGACCTCGCGGCGGCGCTCAACCGCTGGATCCTCGAGAACCGGGACTCCAACCGTTGGGCGAGCCTCTACCGCAAGTACTACGTGGACCGCGACGGCTTCCGCGAGCGCGTCGAAAGCGAGTACCTCACGAGCGAGACATCGGTCCTCTCCCAGTTCGACGACGTGTTCAAGGCCAACGCGGCCGAGATCGGATGGGACTGGCGGCTTCTGGCGAGCCAAGCGTTTCAAGAGAGCCGCTTTAAGCCCCGTGCGCGGTCGTGGGCCGGCGCGATGGGCCTCTTGCAGATTATGCCGCTGACGGCCCAAGACCTCGGCATCTCCGACCCGTACGACATCGAGGAAAACGTCGACGGCGCCGTCCGCTACCTCCAGTGGCTGGACGACACCTACTGGGCTGAGATGGTGCCTGACTCCCTCGAGCGCCAGAAGTTTATCCTCGCGAGCTACAACGCCGGAGCCGGCCACGTTATGGACGCGCAGCGCCTGACGGAGAAGTACGGCGGCGACAAAACGAAGTGGGCCGATGTCGCCTACTGGATGCTCAAGAAGTCCGATCCCAAGTACTACAACGATCCCGTCGTGCGCCACGGCTACGCCAGAGGCCTGGAGCCCGTCCACTACGTCGCCATCATCTTGGAGCGGTTCGACCACTACCGCCAGTTCGTGACCGACGACGTCAGCGTGGCCTCCGCCGATGGCTCGGCAGCCTCTGGCGCCAAAGGCTGAGCGGCGCATACGGGGCACGCCAAGGTGGCCTGATTACCCCGCCTGGCTGCTCTACCTTCTCCTATCTCCCGACACGTTGCCGATGCCCGTTTCTACCCCTGACGTTGAGATCGACCCCGACGCCCTGAAGCGGGCCGTGACGGAGGCCCTGCACGAGAACCGGGACTGGCTGCGCGATTTGGTGCAAGAGGCCCTGGAGACGTGCGCGATGGACGAAGCGCAGCGCGAGGCGGACGTGCGCTCGGCCGCCACACACCGCCCCCTCGTCCTCGGCGGCGTCCGCGGCGACGCCTGAGCGGGCGGCTTCTACCGCCAGAGGCCTCTGGCGGGATCACCACACGAGACGCCGGGTAGGGACGCCGAACCGTCCCGCTGCCTTGTGACCGCCTCTCGACTCGCGCCTCTGGCGCTCGCCCTCCTCCTTCTCTCCGGGTGCGCGAGCGACGACCGTACGCCGCTCGTGGTGTATTCGCCACATGGCAAGGAGATGCTGAGCGCGTACGAGGAGGCGTTCGAGGCCGCGAACCCCGGCGTGGACGTGCAGCCCATCGACATGGGCGCGCAGGACGCCTACGACCGCATCCGAACGGAGCGGCAGAACCCGCAGGCGAGCGTGTGGTGGGGCGCACCTCAGGTCACGTTCGCTCGCGCCGCCGAGGAAGGGTTACTCGCGCCCTTTACACCCTCCTGGGCAGGCGCGCTGGACGCCTCCTCGCGCGATCCAGAAGGCCGCTGGTACGGAACCTTTCTGACGCCCGAGGGCTTTCTGGTCAACACGGAGACGCTGGACGCCGCCGAGATGCCTCGGGACTGGGACGACCTGCTCGACCCGCGCTGGAAAGACCGCGTCATCATCCGCACGCCTCTGGCGAGTGGGACCATGCGCGCCATCTGGAGCGCGATCATCGTGCGCCAGCCGACCGAAGAAGCCGGCTTCGAGTGGCTCGCACGGCTGGACGCGAACACCAAGTCCTACGCCGCCGACCCGACCCAGATGTACCTCGGGCTCGCCAGAGGCACCGCCGATGTGACGCTCTGGAACATGCCGGACGCGTACCTCCAGGCCGAGACCAATGGCTACCCGTTCGCCTTTATCGTGCCCTCTAGCGGCGCGCCCGTCCTCGTGGACGGCATCGCGATCCCCGAAGGCGCGCCGCAGCCCGAGCTCGCGAAGCAGTTCATCGAGTTCGTGACCTCGCAAGAGGCGCTGCTGGATCAGTCGCGCCGCTTCTACCGCATCCCGGCGCGGACCGACATTCCACAGGACAGCCTCCCGGCATGGATCACGTCCGCAGAGATCCGCCCGATGGAGCTCGACTGGTCGGCGCTCGCGGACAAGGAGGACGCCTGGATGCAGCGCTGGGACGAGTCCGTCAAGGGACGCGGCGCCGCCTACCTCGCGGAGTAAGTCTCTGGCGAGGGCACGAGGCCTCTGGCGCCAGAGGCCCCTGGCGTCGGCCCGCGAGGGCAACCGGACTACTGCGGCTTGGATTTCGCCTTGAACGAAAGCGTCAGCGGCACGCCCTCGAATCCGAAGGCGTCACGGAGGCGGTTCTCCAGGAAACGCTTGTAGCTCTCCTTGATGCCCTGCGGGTAGTTGCAGAAAAAGGCGAAAACCGGCGGGCTCTCGCGGACCTGGGTCGCAAAGTTGATCTTGACGTAGTTGCCGCGCCAGGATGGTGGGTACTGCGCCCGTACGGCGGCCTCGACCACCTCGTTGAGCTTGGAGGTCGGGATGCGCTTGTTGCGCTCGTCGTAGACCTGCAGCGCGAGGTCGAGAACCTTATCGGCGCGCTGACCTGTGAGGGCGCTGGCGTAGAGGAACGGCACGAAGTCGATGGTGCCGCGCTCCTTGGCGGCACGCTCGAAGTCTCGGGCGGTGTTGGTCTCCTTCTCAACCAGGTCCCACTTGTTGACGACGACGACCAAGCCCTTCTTCATGTCCGCAGCCTCGCGGAGCACCTTCGCGTCCTGCGCCTCGAAGCCGCGCTCGGCGTCGATGAGGAGCACGGCGACGTCGCACGTCTGGATGGCGCGCTCGGTCCGCAGCATGGAGTAGAACTCGACGTTCTCCTTCACGCGCGCCTTCTTGCGAAGGCCGGCGGTGTCCACCAGTACGATCTCCCGGCCGTTGACCTCCATTCGAGCATCGACCGAATCGCGCGTCGTCCCCGCGATTTCGGTCACGATGCTCCTCTGGCGCCCGAGCAGCAGGTTCGCGAGCGAGGACTTGCCCACGTTGGGCCGGCCGATAAACGCGATGCGCGGGGCGTCATCGTCTTCGGCCACGTCGGGCTGCTCGGGGAGGGCTTCGATGACCGCATCGAGGAAGTCGCCGGTCCCGGAGCCGTTGATGGCGCTGAGCGCGAACACGTCGCCCAGGCCGAGGCTCCACAGCTCGGCGGCTTCCATGCGGCGGAGGTCGTTGTCTGCTTTGTTGCCAACGACGAGAACAGGCTGCTCGGCGCGGCGCAGCACCTGCGCCACCTCTTGGTCAAGGTCCGTGATGCCTGTCTCCACGTCCACGACGAACAGGATGACATCGGCCTCTTCCAGCGTGAGCATGACCTGCTCGCGGATGGCGGCCTCAAAGCGCTCGGCGGAGCGCGGGACCAAGCCGCCGGTATCGACGAGGTCGAACACACGCCCTCCCCACTCCACGTCTCCGTAGATGCGGTCGCGCGTCACGCCGGCTTCGTCGTGGACGATGGCCTGGCGGGCTTCGGTGAGGCGGTTGAAGAGCGTGGACTTGCCCACATTCGGGCGGCCGACGATGGCGACGAGAGGCATAGCGGGAAGTCAGATCAGCGAAAGCAGAATGCAGAAGGCGCACCCGGGGGTCCGCGCCTCTGGCGACGCAGCGAAGTCCGCCAGAGGCCGCCGGCGAGTGCCACGGCCTACCAACGTTCCCGCCTCTGGCGCGCACCACTTCCCCACACACAGGCCGTAGACGTGTGTGGGCCGCGGCGACGGCGCAAGAGGCCCAAACTAGGCGTCGCGCGGCCGCTGGCGCCTCTGCGGACCCTTCGCGTGTGCGCCGACGCCAGAGGCAGATGCAAGCTCAGCAATCGTGCCGGCGTGCGGGGCGTGTAGTCCAGAGTGCGGACGCGGGTGTAAGACCCGTTCTCGAAGTTGGTGAACCGGCACCACCGCACAGCCTCAGGCGTTACACCACCGATCCGACTCTACCCCGACATGCGACTTCCCTTTCTCGGCCTCCTTGCCCTCGCGTTTGCGCTCGCTGCGTGCGGCGGCGCCGAAAGCGCCTCCGAATTGGAGGCCGTTCTCGGCCAGCCCGTCCACAGCCCTGTTGAGCCCGCATCGCTCGACATCGCTCCTGCGGACGCCGACACGCTCATCCTGGCCGCCGGGTGTTTCTGGTGCGCCGAGACCGCCTTTGAAGGCGTCCCGGGCGTTGCAAAGGTGACCAGCGGCTTCGCAGGCGGCACGGTCGCCAATCCGACCTACGACCAGGTCACGCGTGGTGGCACCGGCCACTACGAGGTGATCGAGGTCGTGTACGACCCCGAACAGGTCTCTACGGAGGACCTCCTGGACATTTTCTGGCGCAACGTGGACCCGCTCGACGGCGACGGCCAGTTCTGCGACCGCGGCCCCTCCTACCGCTCGGCCATCTTCGCCACGAGCGTCCAGCGGCCTCTGGCGGAGCAGACCAAGCGCGAGGTGGCAGCCAGGTTCGACCAGCCCATCGAGACCAAGATTCTGCCCTCTGCGACGTTTTACCCCGCCGAGGACTACCACCAGGACTTCTGGCTCAAGGACCCGGAGCGCTACTACTCCTACCGCCTCGGCTGCCGCCGCGATGCGCGCCTGGAACAGCTCTGGGGCGCAGAGGACACCGCCGAGCTTTCGCCAGAGGCCCGCGAGACGCGTGAGACCTGGGCCTCCCGGTTTGAGCGGCCCAGCGACGCTGCGCTCAAAGCCAGACTGTCTGGCATGCAGTACCGCGTGACGCAGGAGGACGGGACCGAGCCGCCGTTCGTAAACGAGTACGACGACAACAAGGAGCCTGGCATCTACGTGGACATTGTCTCCGGCGAGCCGCTTTTCTCCTCGCTCGACAAGTTCGACAGCGGGACCGGGTGGCCCTCGTTCACGCAGCCGCTGGAGCCCGCCCTCGTCGTCACCAAACCCGACCCGGGCGTCTTCGGCGACCGGACGGAGGTTCGCTCCGCTGTCGGGGATTCGCACCTCGGTCACGTGTTCGATGACGGCCCCGCCCCCACCGGCCTGCGCTACTGCCTCAACTCCGCCGCGCTCCGCTTTATCCCGGCCGACCGGCTCGAAGCCGAGGGCTACGGGCAGTACGCCAGCCTGTTCGCCTCCAGCTAGCCTCTGGCGCCCGCTCCCGCCCCCCGCCAGAGGCCTCTGGCGCCCCACCTCCGACTTCTGATGACACGCGTCTCCCTTCTCCTCTTCGCCCTCCTTCTTGCCGCGCCTCTGGCGCAAGCGCAGAGCAAGGCCGAACTCCGCCAGAGGCTCACGCCGATGCAGTACCGCGTCACGCAAGAGGACGCGACCGAGCCCGCGTTCCGCAACGCGTACTGGGACAACGAGCGCGCCGGCATCTACGTGGACATCGTCTCCGGCGAGCCTCTCTTCTCGTCCAAGGACAAATACAAAAGCGGGACCGGCTGGCCTTCCTTTACGCGCCCGCTCGTTCCCGGCAACATCCGCACGGTCACGGACCGCTCTGGCGGCATGACGCGCGTCGAGGTCCGCTCCCGCGGGGCCGACTCCCACCTCGGGCACGTCTTCAACGACGGCCCCGCGCCGACGGGCAAGCGTTACTGCATGAACAGCGCAGCCATGCGGTTTATCCCCGCCGCACGCCTCCGCGCCGAGGGGTACGGCCGCTTCGCCGCCTCGTTCGGACGGTAGCGCCAGAGGCCTCTGGCGTCAGCCCACACGTTGATAGCGGTCCTCGCCCACGACCGTCGCGAAGCCTCTGGCGACGAGCCCGGCGTAGAGAGCGCGAGCCAGGCGCACGTCATATCCGCGCTCGAACCCCTCGACGTAGATCCGCACGCGGCGGCCGTCTGCAAGGTCGAAGCGCCAACTCTCGGCGCGGCCCCGGTAATGGCGGTAGCTCGCGATCTCGTCCCAGGAGAACGCGTGCTCTCCTTTCCGATTCGCGACGAGGACTCCGCCAGAGGCCACCTCGACCCAGCGCAATCCCCGTCGCCAGGAGATTCCCAGTAGCGCAGCGAGGAGGAGGGCCAGAACGCCGCAGCTAAAGACCATCACGAACAGCGGCGGCCACGAGTCTTCCTCTAGCGCGATAACGGCAAAGAGGATCAGGCAACTCACACCGAAGACGAGTGCCCACGAGCGCGCAATGCGAGCAAAGGAGGATTCGAATCGGAGAGACGACATGGGCGTACCGGCGGACGCCCTGGATATCGGCCGAGGGCCCAGAACCTTCAAATCGGCCGTATACGACGACGCCTCTGGCGCGGCAGGTTCTACCAGCGCCAGAGGCGGTCTCGGTCTGTCGTCTATCTGCGCTACCGTGTGAGCTGGCGGTACTTGATCCGCTTCGGCACGTCGGCGTCCGTTCCGAGGCGCTCGCGGCGGTCAGCGGCGTACTCGGAGTAGTTGCCGGGGTACCAGCGCGGGTGCACCTCACCGTCGGCGTCAGGCTCGAAGGACAGAATGTGCGTCGCGACGCGGTCGAGGAACCAGCGGTCGTGGGAGATCACCACGACGCAGCCGGCGAACTCCAAGAGGGCCTCTTCGAGGGCGCGAAGTGTGTTCACGTCCAGGTCGTTGGAGGGCTCGTCGAGCAGGAGCACGTTGGCGCCTTCCTTGAGCGTCGTCGCGAGGTGGAGGCGTCCGCGCTCACCGCCGGAGAGCTCGGTCACCTTTTTCTGCTGGTCCTGCCCGCCGAAGTTGAACCGGCCCACGTAGGCGCGAGCGTTGACCTCCTGCTTGCCGACCTGAATAAAGTCGGAGCCGCCGGAGATGGCTTCGAAGACGGTGTGCTCGGGGTCGAGCGGGCGGTTTTGGTCCACGTAGCCGATCTGCACCGTGCTGCCCACGTTGAAGGTGCCTGCATCCGGCTCCTCCTGGCCCATGATCATCTTGAACAGCGTCGTCTTGCCCACGCCGTTCGGGCCGATCACGCCCACGATGCCGCCGGGCGGGAGGCTGAACGTGAGGTCTTCGTAGAGCACGCGGTCGCCGTAGCTCTTCGTCACGCCAGAGGCCTCGATCACCACGTCGCCGAGGCGTGGGCCGGGCGCGATGGGGATCTCGCGGTCCTCGTCGGCCTTGTTGTACTCCTGGCTGACCATGCGCTCGTAGTTCGCGATACGCGCCTTGCTCTTCTTGGAGCGCCCCTTGGGGTTCTGGCGCACCCACTCCAGTTCGTCCTTGAGCGCCTTCTGGCGCTTGGACTCCTGCTTCTCCTCCAGCGCCAGGCGGGCCGTTTTCTGCTCCAGCCACGACGTGTAGTTGCCCTGGAACGGGATGCCCTTGCCGCGGTCGAGTTCGAGGATCCAGCCCGCGACGTTGTCTAGGAAGTAGCGGTCGTGGGTGACCGCGATAACGGTGCCCTCGTACTGCTCCAGGTGGTTCTCCAGCCACGCGACGCTTTCGGCATCGAGGTGGTTGGTGGGCTCATCGAGCAGGAGCACGTCGGGCTTCTGCAGGAGCAGTCGCACGAGCGCCACGCGGCGCTTCTCGCCGCCCGAGAGCACGCCGATCTTGGCCTCTGGCGGGGGGCAGCGGAGCGCGCTCATCGCCATGTCCAGCTTGGAGTCGATGTCCCAAGCGTCCAGGGCGTCGATGCGCTCCTGGAGCTTGCCCTGCTCGGCCATGATGGCGTCGTAGTCGGCGTCCGGCTCGGCGTACTTGAGGCCGACGGCCTCGTAGTCCTTGAGAAGCTGCACGGCCTCGCCTGCACCCTCTTCCACGATCTCGCGGACCGTCTTCTCGGGGTCCAGCTCGGGCTCCTGATGGAGGTAGCCGAACGTGATGCCCTTCTCGGACTGGATGGTCCCGTCGTACTTCGGGTCCTCCCCTGCGATGATCTTCAGCAGCGACGACTTGCCGGCGCCGTTGAGGCCCAGCACGCCGATCTTGGCGCCGTGGTAGAAGCTGAGGTAGATGTCCTTGAGGACGAACTGGCCGGGGCGGTAGCTCTTGCTCACGCCGACCATGGAGAAGATGATCTTCTGGTCGCTCACAGTGTCGGGGTCGTCGGTGTTCAGGTGTAGGCTCGGGCCTCTGGCGCCAGAGGCGAAACCAAGCTAGGCCGCGCGCCTCGGCGCGCAGGCCAATCCTCTACGAAACCCGACGGGCCTCTGGCGGTGTGCCCCGGCATCAAGTGCGGACGACATCGCTAGAGCGAGATCGCTCTCGGCTACGCCAGAGGCTCGGTGCTCTTCGAGAGGCGTCGGGCGGCGTAGCCCGCGCCAGCCAGCGCGAGCAGGCCGAGGCCGCCATCGAGCGGCACGTTGGGCGGCGGCGGCGGTGGCGGCGGTGGCCCCGGACCGAAGTTGTCCTCCGAAGCCGCCGGGGCCTCTGGCGCGGCGGCCCAGTCCGGGACGTTCTGCGCGAAGGCCGCGGAGGAGAAAACGAGAGCCGAGAGAGCGACGAGGCGAAGCATGGAGAAGCCGGTAGCAGTCAAAACAGAGGATCGCTCGCGCGACCGCACAAGGGGGTGTCCCGAAGACCCATTCGCACCCGGCGCCTAACAGACCCCGCGGCCTCTGGCGCCAGAGGCCTCACGCAAACGGGCGGGACCGCCGAAGCAGCCCCGCCCGATGGTGTCAAGCGTTCGGCGTGCTACCGCACGACCGTCATCCGGCGCATCTCCGTCTCGCCGCCAGAGGTGAGGCGGTAGACGTAGGTGCCGGCAGCAAGGCCGCTGGCGTCGAGCGTCACCTCGTAGCGGCCGGCCTCCACCGTCTCGTCCACGAGAGAGCGCACCTCGCGGCCTAGCAGGTCATAGACCGCTAGGCGGACGGGGCCGCTGACGCTCGTCGTGTAGGCGATCCGCGTTGTCGCCCCGAAGGGGTTGGGCGCGTTGGCCTCCAGGGCCATCTCGCCAGAGACCTCTCCACCCTTGAGGGCGGGTAGCGTCGTCCCAGCCGGCTCACCCGTAAAGGCGTCCGGGTTGGTGGCGTCGTACATGTCCAGGAAGCGAACCGCGGCAACGGCGTAGCCCGCGCGGGTTACGGTCTCCGAGGGGTTGAAGCGAGCGCGGATCGTCGGCTGCAAATCGAACGGACCCTGGTGCACCGAGAACTGAGCGCTCATCAGCCCCGCGTCGAGCGCGAGTTGCACGTAGCCGCGAAGAGCCGCGGGGATCGCCCCACTGTCATCCAGCGCGATGCGCTGGCCGTCGAAGGCGGCGTAGACCGTGCCGTCGTAGTCCATCGCGGGCTCGTGCAGGCCGAGCGCGGCGACAAAGGAGTAGGCGAGGTCCGCACGGGAGACGAGGTTGTTCTCGTGGAAGCCCTCGGCGCGGATTACGCCGGGCGCGAACCCGTCGCGGTCCTTGAGCGCAGCGCCCCGGAGGGTCGCGGCGTTGGCCTGGATAAACGGAAGAGGCGCCACCTGCGACGGCTGACGGATGCCCGCACCGAGCGTGAGGTACATCGCCAGTTCGCCCTGCCGCATCACGCCGTTCGGGTTGTACCGCCCGTTGCGGAATCCGTCGACGAGTTGCTCGATCACCGCCGCCTCGATAAAGCCTCTGGCGGGGTGGTTCGCGATGTCGTTGAGACCGACGAAGCCGTCGGTCGCGACGAACTCGACGCGGGCGTTGATCGTGCCGGGGAGCGCGAGACCGTTCGTGACACCGAGCGGGTCCACGCCGACGCCCGAGAGCGAACCGATGCCGCTGGCGCTGATCGTCCACGTGCCTTCCTCGCCCGGCGCGCTCACGCCCGCGATCTCACCGAGCACAGGGAGCGTGATGCCGGAGCCGTAGCGCTTGCCGCTCGGGGACGTGAGGACGAGCGCGATGGTGTTCTCCGACACGACGGCGCGAGCCTTGACGAGGGACACGTCGGCAGCCACTTCGAACGAGACCGACTCCGGCTCGCCGATGGGGCTGAAGAACAGGCTCGCATCAAAGCCTCCGGCGTCGCGGAAGCGGCCGCTGGCGTTGAACGCGCGGGTCGCCGTCGCGAACGACGAGCGGTCCCCCACGTCCACGCCGCGGATCTCCGCGATGGCGGCATGCGCGTTGGCGTAGCCCGTGCCGACCTCCCACGGCTCGCGGCCAGGCATGTTGGTCGCCGTCCGCTGCAGGATGGCCTTGACCTCCATCGGGTCCAAGCTCGGATCGGCTTCCAGCATCAGCGCCACGATGCCAGCCACGTGCGGCGTCGCCATCGACGTGCCGGAGATCATCGTGTAGAACGGCAGGTAGGCCGGCGCGATCGCGTCCAGGTCGGCGTCGCCTCCGTTGGCGCCCGCGTTGGTCGCCGAGCGCGTGGAGATGATGTCGACGCCAGGGGCCACGATGGTCACGTCGTTCTTGTACTCCCAGGTCTGGCCGTCGTAGGTGGTGAAGGAGTAGCCCTCGCCCTTTTTACCGCGCGAGGAGAAGTCCGCGAGCGCACCAAGCTTGTCCCCGGCACCGACGGAGATGACCCATGGGGCCTGCGCGTAGATGTTGTGCGTGTCCTCGCCCGGACCGCTGTTGGAGGCCGCGAACAGCGTGACGATCCCACGCTGGTACGCCCGGTAGGAGGCCTGCACGATGGGGCTCTCGGGCGCGAACTCGCCATCGGATCCCCACGAGTTGGTGATGACGCGGATCGGGTTGTCGAAGCGGAACTGGTTGGTGATCGCGTAATCGAAGCCGCCGAGCCCATCCAGGATGAGGATCACGCCGCCGGAGCCGTACCCGATCAGGTCTGCGCCGGGCGCAACGCCTTCGTACAGGCCGCCCGAGCGAACGCCGAGACCGCCGACCGTGCCGGCGCAGTGCGTGCCGTGGCCGGAGTTGGTGTCGGTGTTGGGCGTGCCTTCGAGGTACGTGATGGGCGCGAGGTCCGTGATCGCATTCAGGTTGGTGAGCGCCTGCACGTTTTCGACGACCTTCGATCCATAGGGAAGGTCCGCGTGCGTGGCGTCGATACCGGAATCGTTGACGACCACCGTAACGCCTTTACCGGAGTACGGAAGGCCCTGGCTCGTGCGGAGTTGGGAGTCCGTGCGGAGCCGGTCAACGCCGGTGATCTGCTTGGAGCCGTCGTTGTGGTAGTTCAGCTCTTCGTTGAGCCAGACGGAGGCGACGCCCGGAATCCTCGCGATAGAGGCAACCTGCGCCGGCGTTGCCAAAACGCCCGCGATGGGCAGGCTCTGGAACGTGGTGCCGGTTGTGACGCCGAGAGCGGTGAGCCCGCGGAGTTGCGACGTGCTGAGGGGGCCTTCCTGATCGAACGTGACGACGACCTCCAGGCGGTCCAGGCTGGACGTGATCGATAGCACGTCTTGGAGCGAACGCCCGATGACGGCCGTCTGAGCGCTGGCGGAGGAGTAGAGGAGCACCACCAGCGCAACGAGAAGGGAACGGAGGAGGGGTGTAGCGCGAGGAGTCATGGGCGGTCGGAGGTGAGGGGTGTGCTCCAAACCTCCCTGCCGTTCCGCTTCCCTTCCATCGGCTTGGCCCGAAGGACCTTGTAGGAAGATTCAGTTGAGGCGACTTCCGCGTTTGTCCTACACAACAATGCACAACCGCCGCGGCCTCTGGCGCCAGAGGCCGTCCCCAGCTACACCTCTACCTCCACGCGCGAGCACGCCGTGGCGAAGCCCAGCGCACGCTTAATCGTCGGGTACGCCTGTGCGGTTGCGACGGCGAGGGCGAGCTCGACCACACCGCGGTCGCCAAAACGCTCCCGGAGCCTCTGGCGCGGTTCGGTGGGGTCCTCGCCCCCGGCGGTCATCCGCGCGAAAGAGACCGCGTCGGCCTCTGGCACCGAAAGCGGCTCGCCGGCCAGGACCGCTCGGATCGCCTCGGGCGCGACGCCAGAGGCGCGCGCGGCGTTCACCTCCACTTGCACGCATGTGCCGCAGTCGGCCGCTTGCGTGGCCGCGATGCGAGCGGCGTGGTAGACCTCGGGCGGGAGCACTTTCCGGTGCGCCGTCGCGGGTTGCAAGAGCCCGAACTTGAGCAGGGCGGCGGGGTCGTGATCCGCCACGTAGCGGAGGTAGTCGACCGGGACGCCGAGGCTGGCTTCGGTGCGGCTGAGCGCGCGGCGGAGGAACGGGCGGAGCATGGTGCCAGAAGCAGTTCGTGGCAGCGTACGGCCCTGCGCGCATTGTGTGACGCCCGAACCCGCACCGCCTCTGGCGGGTGGAACGCCAAACCACTCCACACGCATGCGCCTCCTCGCGTTCCTCCTGCTCTTGCCCCTGGCGGGCTGCACCGCCGTCACGGGCATCGCCCTCGACTTCGTCTACGATCACCAGGACCTCCCGCCCGCAAACGTCCAAAACGACATCTCGTACGTCGAGGACTCGCTCGACCCCAAACACCGGCTCAACCTGTTTATGCCGCTCGCGGACTCGGTCCGCCAGAGGCCGTGGCCGACGGTCGTCTTCGTGCATGGCGGCGGTTGGACCACCGGCGACAAAGACCTCACGTTCGGCGGGGAAGACATCTACGGCAACATCGGGCGCTTTTTCGCCGCGCGCGGGATGGGCGCCGCAACGGTCAGCTATCGCCTGCAGCCAGGCGCGACGTGGCAGGAGCAGGTCTCGGACGTGGCGCGCGCCGTCGCCGAGGTCCGCCGCCGCGTGACCGCCTCTGGCGGCGATCCCAACGGCCTGGTCCTGATGGGCCACTCGGCGGGAGCCCACCTCATCGACCGCGTCGCACTGGACCGCTCGGCGCAAGAGGCCGCGGGCATCCCGCAAGGAGCCATCTGCGGCGCGATCTCGGTCAGCGGCGCCGCCCTCGACCTGCGCGACCGCGAGTCGTTCGAGATCGCGGACAACTACCCGTACTACCAGACGCGCTTCGCGCCGGCCGGGACGGCCAAGATGGAGACTGCGCCTCTGGCGCCGGAGCCGTGGCAGACCGAGGCGTCCGTCGTCCCGCTCCTCACGCCCGCTTCGCCGCCGTTCTTGGTGATCTACGCCGAGGGCGACTACCCGGCGCTGATCCGGCAGAACGAGCTGCTGATCGACGCGCTCGACGCCTCTGGCGTGCCGCACGAGGTCGCGATCGAGCCCGGCAACTCCCACGAGCGCATCATCGCGACGCTGAGCAAGGAGGGCAAGGCCGCGGGCCCAGCGATGCTCGGCTTCGTGCGCGGCCTGAGCTGCGAGTAGCCCTCTGCCTCTGGCGCCAGAGGCGCTATCCTCGCGCCTCCGCTTCTCCCCGCCGATGACCGCCCGACCGCGCCCCGAGGAATACGCCCCGTTCTACGCCGGCTACATCGACGCCGTCCCGGACGTGGATCTGTTCGAGACGCTGGAGACGCAACCCGTCGAGCTCGACCAGCTCCTCGCCGAGGCCGATCCGGACTACGCCTACGAACCGGGCAAGTGGGCCGTCCTCCAGGTCATCCAGCACATGGCGGATACCGAGCGCGTGTTCGCCTTCCGCGCGCTCTGGTGGGCGCGGGGCGAGACATCGCCTCTGGCGGGATTCGACCAAGACGACTGGATGCCGCACGCGCCCGAGCAATCGCTCGGCGAGGCGTTCACCGAGTTCTTGGCTATCCGCGCGTCGACGCTCGCGCTATTTCAGCCGTTGGCGCCAGAGGCCTGGGGCCGCGGCGGCGAGGCCAGCGGTCACCACATGACCGTTCGTGCGGCGGCGTGGGTCCTGGCCGGTCACGTGGAGCACCACACGCGCATCCTGCGCGAGCGGTACGGGTTGGGCTAGCGCCAGAGGCCTCTGGCGGCGCTAGAGCTCTTCCTCCTCTACCGGCTCCTCTTCCGCATCCGGCAGCGCCGAGCCGGCCGCTTTCAGCACCGCGTCCAGGAAATCGTCCGAGGACATGGACTCGTGCCAGCGGACCTGGCGCGCGGGCGCGGGGAAGCGGCGCATCCATGCCGCGAGGATGCGCATCTCGTCCACATCGGCGCGGAGGTGCGCCTCTGGCGGCGACGCCAGCGGGTCGAAGTGCTCGTCGAGCGTCTCGCGAAGATCCTCGATCTCCCCGGCGCCGAGGTTCGACGCGATGTCGACGCGGGCGGCGAGGCGGCCGTGGCGCATGAGGAAGAGTTGGGCGCCGCCGTTCTCGAAGCCGGCGTAGCCGGGCGCCAGAGGCTCCACGAGGACCACGTTGTGGTCGTGGACAGGCGAGGCGATCTGCTTCTGGCGGCCCAGGGTTGTGGTGAGGCGTTCGCGCTGGTCGCGGTACCACGCGGCGGACTCGAACTCGCGGTTGGCGGCGGCCTCGTGCATGGCCGCTTCGAGCGCGTCCAGCGCGTCGGTGTCCCGGCCGGTCAGGAAGGCGCGGACGCGCTCCACCTCATCGGCGTAGGCATCGGCGACGCCGCCAAGGCACGGGGCGCCGCACCGGCCCATCTCGTGGTAGAGGCACGGACGGCCGAGGTTGAACACGTTCTCGTCGCACTCGCGCAGCTTGAACAGCCGGCCGATCAACTCCACCAACTCGTCGGCCTGGCCGCGGCGCGCCAGAGGCCCGTAGTACTCGGCGCCGTCGTGCGCGATGCGCGGCACCCAGGAGATGGTGGGGTAGGTGGAGCTCACGTCCAGCCGCAAAAACGGGTAGTCCCGGTAGCGGCGCAGCGCGCGGTTGTAGACGGGCAACAGGCTTTTGATGCGGCGGCTCTCGTCCAGCAGCGCAGCCAGCTCGGTCCCGGTCTCGTCCCACGTCACCTCGCGCACGTCGCGCACGAGCTTTTTCGTCTTCGGTGGGTGGTTCTCCACGCCCACGAAGTAGCTCCGGACGCGGTTCTTGAGGTTTTTCGCCTTGCCGACGTAGATGACTCGGCCGCGCCCATCACGCATGGAGTACACGCCGGGACGCTCCGGCAGGTCCGGCAGCATCTCCTCGCGGATCTTCTTGAGGTGCGAGGGCTCGCGCCGCGTGTCTTTGTACCGGCGGTGCTGGAAGGTCAGCAGGTCCTCCACCGTCTCGACGCCGAACTCGATTTGCATCCGCGAGAGGAGGATCCACAGCAGCTCGGCCGTTGCCCCGGCGTCGCCGAGGGCGCGGTGGCGCCCCTTGACCTCGATGCCGAAGTGCTCCGTCAGGCGCGAGAGGCCCTTAGAGGGCAGCGCGGAGAGCAGCCGCCGCGCGAGCCGGAGCGTGTCGACGGCCGGGTTCTGGATGGGCGGTAGGCCCGCCTCGTCGAGGGCGAGGTCCAGAAAGCGGAGGTCGAACGGGAGGTTGTGGGCCACCATGATGGAGTCGCCCAGGAACTCCCGGAAGCGCGGCATCACCTCCCGGACCGTGGGCTGGCCGTAGACCATGCCGGTGGAGATGCCGGTCAGACGCGTAATACGCCGCGGTACGTGCCGCTCGGGGTCGATGAGCTGCTGGAACTCCTCGACCACCTCGCCGCCCACCATCCGCACGGCGCCCACCTCGATCAGACGGTCGTCTCCCGCCCGAGAGCCCGTGGTCTCGGTATCGACAATGCAGAACGTGGCTTCGGAGATGAGCAGGCCTCTGGCGGGATGCGGGACTGACGGGACGCTAGCCCGGAAGGTACCGGGTGTGTGTGACGACGTGTGTGTCACGCCACCGGAACGGCTGTACCCTAGCCTCTCTTCTCTTCGGCTCGGCTTAGCCTCCATGAACTTCTCGACCCTCGTGCCCGCAGGTTTCGTCGCACTCAGCGCGGTGATGGCGTGGCTCTTCATCTACGCAACGCGCCGCGTGGGGTACCGCTTGCGCGAGAGGCCGGCTGTCCGCGACCGCTGGGTCCTCATCGCGACGGGCATCGTGGGCATCCTGCTCTCCACGACGGCGGCGCTCGCGCTCTCGGGCGCGCTGAGCGACCTGAACGCCCGGCCGCCTCTGGCGGCGGTGCTGATCGGCGGGACCACGGTCGGGACGGTCGCGCTCGCGTTCTCTCGCTTCGGGGAGCGGCTGGTCCTCGCGTGGTCGATGTGGGCCCTTGTCGGCGTTCAGTGCTTCCGGATCGTAGTCGAGGTGCTCTTAGCGGGGGCGTACGGGCTGGACATGGTGCCCGCGGAGGTGACGTGGGCCGGCGCCAACTTCGACGTGCTGACAGGCCTCTCAGCGCTCGGCCTCGGAATCTGGGGCCGGAAGTCCACCCTCCCGCGATCGGTGGTCTGGGTGTGGAACGTCGCGGGCCTCGCGCTCCTGGCGATCGTCGTGGTCACGGCAGCCCGCTCGGCGTTCGGGCTGATCGAGACCGAGCCGCGCATGACGTTCCCCGCTACGTGGCCGGGCATCTGGCTGCCAACGTGGTTGGTCCAACTCGCGCTGTTCGGCCACCTCCTTGTCTTCCGCCGACTGCTCCGCGCTCCGAAGTCCCGCACGCCAGAGGCCGCGTCTGAGGCGGCCGCGCCGCGGGAGCACTCGCCGCGCAAGACCGCCTGGAACATGCCGCGCGTGGCGCCCCCGCCAGAGGAGTTGCCCACGGCCCGAGCCTCTGGCGCCACGGAGCCGCCGGCGTACCCGGCAGCGCCCCGGCGCGACCCGAAGCGGGACGCGCCGCAGCCGCGCTCGCTCCGCAAGGAGTAGCGCCAGAGGCCTCTGGCGCAGGCAGCATCAGGCGCGCTCGCCCGCTGTCGCTACGGCGTGAGGCCGAGCGCAGCAAAGAGGCGGCGGCCCACCTCGTCGTTGGTCAGGCGGCCGCGGAAGCGCTCCATGCCGGGGCCCCACGCGTACAGGCCGACGTCGACGGCGGTGTGGCCGCCGGTGGTCCAGCCGATGCCAGCGGGCTCGGAGGCGAGGTCACGTACGAGCGTGCTGAGCGCAGCGCGGTCGCCAGAGGAAGCAGCGCCGCGGATCGCCTCGGCTACGCCGTCCTCCAGGCTGTCGAAGCCAAGTCCGTCCCGGACGGCGGCAACCGGATCGGCGCCTCCCGCGATCTGCTCAGCGATGCGCTCCATGCTCGCGTTGGCGTCGAGCAGCGGCTGCGGGTCCCAGGCGTAGATGCCATCGCGCCCGAGCGACATGCCGCCGGTCTCGTGGTCCGCCGTGGCGACGATGAGCGTGTTGCCGTTTTCCGAGGCCCAGTCCAACGCTGCCGCGAGGGCCTCGTCGTAGGCCAGGATGTCGTGCAGGTGCCCGACGGGGTCGTTTCCGTGCCCGGCGTGGTCGATGCGGCTGGCCTCAACCATGAGGAAGAAGCCTCTGGCGCCGGCCGCCTCGCCCAGGAGGTCCATCGCGCGGGTCGTCATCTCGGCGAGCGAGGGCTGATCGGTCTCGTCGCGGTCCACTTCGTAGGCGAGGTGCGACGGCGCCATGATGGCGACAGCAGGCGTGCTGGAGAGGGCGTCGAAGCCCGCGCCGTCGGTGGCGACCGTCGCGCCAGAGGCGCGCAACTCCGCGAGGAGGTCGCGGCCGTCCTCGCGGCCGGTGAAGAAGCCCAGGCCTCCGCCGAACATCACGTCGACGCCAGAGGTGATCATCTGGCTCGCGATCTCGGCCTCTTGCGAGCGCTGCTCCACGTGCGCGGCAAAGGAGGCGGGTGTGGCGTGCGTGATCCGGCTGGTGGCGACGAGACCGGTCGAGAGGCCCTTCGCCTCGGCGGCTTCGAGGAGCGTCCGGCACGGCGCCTTGTCCGGGCCGACGCCGATGGCGCCGTTGTAGGTCTTGATCCCGCACGAGTAAGCCGTCGCGCCCGCGGCGGAATCCGTGACGCGGCCCTCACTGGGCGAGGTCTCAGACGCGCCGATCAGCCCGGTCCCGAGCGTCCAGTCGCGGCCAAGCGCTTCGGCGGCGGAGGCGCCCATCGTGGCCGAAGTCGGCCCAAAGCCATCGGCGATGAACAGGACGACGTTCTGCGGTGCGTCCGCGGGCCTCGCAGCCGGGGCGGCGCGGAACGTGTCGCCAGAGGCGGTGGCGGCTGGCGTGCCGGGCATCGAGGCCTCTGGCGAGGACACAGGGCCGGAGCAAGCGGTACAGGCGAGGACGGCGGCGAGCGCCAGAGGCAGGCGAGGCATAGGTGTGGTGGGGTGTCGGCCCCGAACGTACCGACGCGCTCGGCCGTGTGGCGTCACGAGCGTGTGAGGTCTGGCGCCACTGATTCGCGCTGGCTCGATTCCGCCTCCAAGCGGAAGCGCCACACCCGATACCCGTCTTCTCCGGCCTCCTGCCAATAGTCCGTGACGCGCCAGAGGCCATCGTAGCGGTAGCCCGCCTCTGGCGGATCGCGCACGTCCGGGCTGGTGCCGCGGACCACCCGGACGGGGAGCGCAAGCCGCGCACTGGTGGCGAGCGCGAGGTTGGTCCGGGTGAGGATCTGGTCCCGCACCTGCCGGCCCGTCCGAGGGTCCCGCCCTCCGGCTCCGGTGTAGAGGATCACGTCGCCGCGGTCCTCGTCGTCCACGTAGCCTCCACTGAGCACGATGGACTCTGCGCCTTCCGCTGCCCGGCCGACGATGCCCGCACGGCGCGCGCGGTGCACGCCAGAGGCCGCGAGGTCGTCGCGGTCTGCGAACAGGCTCCCAGGTGGAAAACCGGGGACGTGTCCGAAGATGGGGTCGCGCGGCATCCCGGAGGCTACGGGCGGGCCGGCCTCTGGCGCCAGAGGCTACAGGCGCTCCTTCCGCTCCAGGTAGAGCGCGCGGCTGAGCATCATGGCCGCCTGCGCCGTCTGGTCCGTGAACCAGTAGTTCACGCCCGCGCCGACGGCCGCGCCCGCGATCGGGATCATCTGGCCAAGCTTGGCCGCGCCGAGGTTTTTGGCGATCTCGCGCGGCACGTGGCCCATCTGCTCACGGAGCGTGCCCTGCGCCTTGCGGCCCTTGTAGCCGCTGCCGTGCGCGAAGGCCGCCGCCGCCACCGAGAGCTCGCGGAGCGCGTCGCTCTTGGCCTCTCGCGAGCCGCTGGCGGCAACGTTGAAGATGGAGACCACGAGCGGGCTGTACTCCGGCCCGTGAAGCGGGAAGCCGTACGAGGCCGCCACCTGCTGGATGAGGCGGAAGTTGACCGTGAACAGAACGGGGATGTCGGCCGCCAGGAGCAGCGCGCCGCCCAACCCCGCGCCACCGCCGGAGAGCATCGAGAGGATCGTGTTCTGCGACGTAAACCGCTTGGCGACGGCGTCGAGCTCGTCCAGCGGTACGTCACGGAGGTCCTCGACGGAGTCCACGTCGATCTCCAGGTCGCGCGCGGCGCTCAGCACGTCGTCCGGCGCCATCGTCCACGCCGAGGCGTCGTTGAGGGAGGAGAGCGCCTGCGTGAGCGCGTCCGTCAGGCTGTCCACGACGGAGTCCGGGACGAACTTGTCGAAGGCCCAGTCCACGGGCTTCATGGCGAAGCCGAGGGCTTGGCCGAAAAGGCTTTCGCCGCGCTCCCAGCGCTCGATTTCGCGCTGGGCTTTCCGTTCGTAGTCCGAGAGTCGCATGCTGGCCTGGGCCGGGTGAGGGGTGCAGACTACCGCCTCTGGCGCACCGGTGTTGCGCGAGGCATCGGAGAGTTCCGATTCCCGGCCTCTGGCGCCAGAGGCGCACGACGCACGCGGCGGAGCGCACGCCCGCGCTTATCCCTCGATCTCATACTTCTTCAGCAGGCGGTACATCGTCGCGCGGCCGATCCCGAGCTCCTGGGCGGCGCGCTCGGCGCTCCCGTCGCAGACGGTGTAGGCGTGCTCCACGGCGCGGCGCTTGAGGTCCTCCAGCGGCACGATCGGCTCGTCGGCCTCTGGCGCCTCGGCGACGGCGGTCGCGGCTGGCGAGGAGGGCATCGGCAGGCCGAGATCGGCCGGCGAGGGCACGGCGACCAGGGTGGGCTCCGGCTCGCCGGTTGCGAACGCGGCCGGGACCGTCATCGTCGGAACGGAGGAGCCGTCACCAGAGGACGTGGGAGGCGGCGTCTCGCGCGGCGGCGCGGCGCCAGAGGCCGTCTTGTGCACACGCTCGGCCCACGGCGCGATGGCGTGCGGGCCATCGATGAGCAGGTCCTCGGGCGTGATCTCGTCTTGATCGGAGATCATCATCGCGCGCTCCACCACGCTTTTGAGCTCGCGGACGTTGCCGGGCCACGGGTAGCTCATGAGTGCGCGGGCGGCGTCGGCGCCGAGGCGCTTCTTTTTAAAGCGCGGGTACTGCTTGGCGTAGCCACGCAGGAAGTCGTGCGCGAGGACGAGCACGTCCTGGTCGCGCTCGCGCAGCGGCGGGAGTTGGACCGGGAACTGGAAGAGGCGGTAGTAGAGGTCCTCGCGGAACTCGCCAGAGGCCACCATCTTGAGCACGTCCTTGTTCGTAGCCGAGATGACGCGGCACTCGAACTTGATGGTCTCGCTCCCGCCGACGCGCGTGATCTCGCGGTTCTGGAGCGCGCGGAGCAGCTTCGCCTGGAGCTTGAGGTCCAGTTCCCCCACCTCGTCCAGGAACAGCGTGCCACCGTTGGCCTGCTCGAACTTGCCGATGTGGCGCGCGTGCGCGCCGGTAAAGGACCCCTTCTCGTGGCCGAAGAACTCGCTCTCCATCAGCTCCTTCGGGATGGCCGCGCTGTTGACGACCACGAACGGCCCGGGCCCCTCCTTCGCGCCGCCTTGCGGGGGCGTGTTGAAGTGGATGGCGCGCGCAACGAGCTCTTTGCCCGTCCCGCTCTCTCCCTGGATGGCGACGGTCAGGTTGCCGCGAAGCGTTTTCTCGATGAGCTGGTAGACGCGTTCCATCGCCGGGCTGTCGCCCACGATCTCGTCCATGCCGTACTTCTTCGCGACCTCGCCGCGCAGCCGCTCCACCTCGCGGGAAAGCTTGACGCGCTGCTTGAGGTTCTTGACCACGATGTCCAGCTTGACGAGGTCGTCCTGCCCTTTCGTGATGTAATCCGTCGCGCCGCCCTTCATGGCCTCCACGGCCACGTCGGCTGTGCCCTGTGCTGAGATCATCACCACGGGCAGATCCGGCTTGAAGAGCTGCAACCGCCGCAGCGTCTCCATCCCGCCGATTCCGGGCATCATGATGTCGAGCAGGACGAGATCGGGCGGGTTGGCGTCCAGCGCGTCCAGCGCCTCCTCGCCAGAGGCGAAGGTGTGGACCTCGTGCTCGGTGTCTTTGTCGAGCCGGTAGGAAAGCAGGCGGGCGTAGTGGCGGTCGTCGTCGACGACGTAGAGCCGGACAGTCATCAGAGGTGCGAGAGATGTGGAGCTGCCCCCGGTATCGGCACTCCGCTTCGTGCCTGTAGCCCCGGGCGGCGGGAATCGTTCGAGGCCTCTGGCGGGTCCGGTAGCGTCACGCCAGAGGCAGGTGAATCTCAGAGTGAGACAGCGACTGTGGGCACCGGCGATTCCATCTCAGACAACGGACGCACACCTTGTTCGACGAGGCGCGTCCAGCCCGCGCGCAGTCTTCAAAGAGCACGCCAGAGGCGTCTATAAGGCCTCTGGCGCACAGAGCAGGTGCGCAATATGGGTGCCACGATGCCGTCACCGTCTCTTAACAAGTTGCGCGGAAACCAGGTGCTTAGGCTTCCGTAGTGACGGCCTAGTTCCCAAAGTGACCCGAGAGTCACCTTCTGACCCGACCCCCATCGTGGACGCCACTGCTACCCTCTCCCGCCGAGACCGCGAGCGCCTGGAGCGCCGCCGTGCGATGCTGGACGCCGCCCTCGGCGTCTTCGCGGACCACGGCTACGACGGCGCCACGCTCGACGAGGTCGCCGAGCGCGCCGAGTTCGGCAAGGGGACGCTCTACAACTACTTCCCCGGCGGTAAAGCCGAGCTGTTCCTCGCTCTGTTCGAGGAGCGCGTGTTCGGCAGCCTGCTCGCGGTCATCGAGGGTGCCTTCGACGAGTCAGAACGCCTCGCGACGCCAGAGGCGGTCCGTGAGGCGTTCCGCGGCTTTGTCGGCGCGCTGTTCGCGCACTTCGCGGATCACCGCCACGTGCTGAACCTGTTCATGCGCGAGGCGCACCGCGCCGCGTTCGACGCCGAGACCAACGCGCTGTTCGCGCGCCACCAGGCGGCGCTGATCCAGGCGGTCGCCCGCCCGCTCCAGCAGGCGATGGACCTCGGCTCCCTTGTCCCGCTTCCGGCCACGGCCGTGGCGCACCTGCTTATGGGCAACGTCAAAGGCTACCTCCTGGCCTACCTCGGCGCCGAGTGCGACCCGACCGGGGCGCTCCAGCCGCCTCCCCACGCCACGCCCGACGCGGCGGCGGCCTTTATCACGACTGTGCTGTTCGACGGGCCCCTCGCCCGCGCCTGACATGCGAACCTCTTTCCGCGCGCCTCTGGCGCTCCTCTTCCTCCTCGCCGCCCCGCCCGCGGCCTTCGCGCAGACGCCGGACCCAGACGTGCCCCGCATGCCGATGCCCGACCGCCCGGCGCCAGAGGCCTCTGGCGAGGTTGTGCCCGCGAACGCGGTGCGGCTGTCGCTGGACGAGGCCATCGAGATCGCGCTGGAGCGCAACTACCAGCTCCGGAACGTGCAGTACGACGTGACCAACGCCGAGCTCCAGGTGAGCGAGGCGTACGGCCAGCTGTTCCCCCGCGCCGACCTCACGAGCTCGTACACGCGCAACGTCGTCCAGGCCAACCCGTTCGCGGGCTCCTCGGCGGGCAACATCTTTAGCGGGCTCGGCGCCATCGACTGGATCGCGTTCAACGAGAACGCCCGGACGGACGACGACCCGGCGACGATGCCGATCTCGTTCCAAGAGTACCAGCGCCGGATCGGCGAGGGGCAGGCCGCCATCGGGTTCGTACCCGGGCAGGCCGGCAGCAACCCGTTCGGGACGGACAACGCGTTCCAGAACTCGATCTCCATCTCGCAACCGCTCTACAGCGGGACGGCGTTCGCGGCGGTCCGCGGCGCGAAAAGCCTCGTGGACATCAACCGCGCGGCGGTCGCACAGGCCGAGGACGAGGTGATCCACCAGACCCGGCAGGCCTATTACGGCGCGCTTCTGGCGCAGGAGCAGGTGCAGGTGGTCCGCGCGAGCCGCCAGCGCGCCGAGGACACCTACGCCGACTTCTCCCAGCTCGTGGCCGCTGGCGTGAGCCCCAAGCTGGACCGGCTCAACGCCGAGGTCGACCTCGCCAACGCCGAGACGCAGCTCGTAAGCGCCGAAGCCGGCGCCGCAACGGCCCGCGACCAACTCCTCTTCGTGCTCGGCCTGCCCGTCGGCGCGCCGGTGGTGCTGGAAAGCTCGCTCGCCACGCCAGAGGCCGACCTGTTCCGGACCGTCGCAACCGTGGAAGCCCTGGAGGCAGCGGTCGATACGCGCCCGGACCTGGAGCAGGCCCGCCTCGCGATCAAGCTCAACGAGGTGCAGCGCGACATCACCGCGGCGGCGAAGTACCCCACGCTCAGCGCCTTCGCCAACCTCGCCTACACTGCCAATGTGCCCGACAACCGCACGTCGGTCTTCGCACCGGACCCCAGCGACCCGTTCACGTTTGAGGAATCCACCGAGGGCTTCTTCTCCGACGCCTACTGGCAGCCCGCCGCAAGCATCGGCCTGACGCTGAACTGGAACCTCTTCGACGGCTTCCAGACCCGCCGCCGCGTGCAGCAAAACACCATCGCGGTGCAGCAGGCGGAGGTGCAGTTGGAGCAGGCCACCCAGGCCGCGCGCCTGGAAGTCGCCAACGCGATCCGCGAGCTCCGCAGCGCCCGCCAGAGGCTGGAGGCGCAGAGCCAGACGGTGCAGACCGCCGAAACGGCTTACGCCTTTGCCGAGGAGCGCCTGGACGTGGGCACAGCCTCGCTCGTGGACGTGCGCCTCGCGAGCCAGAACCTCGA
Organism: Rubricoccus marinus; assembly: GCF_002257665.1. Taxonomy (NCBI): domain Bacteria; kingdom Pseudomonadati; phylum Rhodothermota; class Rhodothermia; order Rhodothermales; family Rubricoccaceae; genus Rubricoccus; species Rubricoccus marinus. The sequence goes on from NZ_MQWB01000001.1 coordinate 2,988,464, forward strand.
CACCGCGCGCCTGAACTACCTCCAGGCCGTCTACGACGCGCTCATCGCCCGCTCGGACTACGAGCGCGCGACCGCCGTCATCGCCCCCGGCCCGGTCCGGCCCGCCGCCGCCACGCCGACAACGGCCTCGATCCGATGACGCGCCCATCCCGCGCCTCTGGCGCCAATCCACCGGCGTATTCCGCGCCCCTACGCGACGCCTCTCGCGCCAGAGGCCCGCTTCTCCCCTCGTACGGGCGACCCGGCGGGTCGCCTCTGCCGACTTCTTCCGGGACGCCTTCGCCCCGCTTCACCCGCTCCGCCATGTCTCGCCTCGCCCCCGCGCTCCGCTTCAGCGCGCTCCCCCTCCTCGCGCTCGCCCTCGCGGCCTGCAACGCCCCCGGCGACGCGCCAGAGGCCTCTGGCGCCGCCGATTCCACCGACACGGGCGTGCCCGTCGAGGTGGTCCTCGCCGACCCCGACTTTTTCGAGGACGCCATCGAGCTGACGGGCAACGTGGACGCGCCCAACGACGCGCTCCTCTCGCCCGACGTGCCGGGAAGCCTCACGTTCGTGGCCCCGCTCGGCTCGTACATCGGCCGCGGCGGAACCGTCGCGCAAGTGAAGGCCAACACGCAGGCCGCTGGCGTGGCGCAGTCGCGCGCCGGCGTGGCGACGGCCCAGGCCGGGATCGCGCAGGCGCAGGCAGGCATCGCCGGGGCCGAGGCGGGCGTGCGCGCCGCGCAGGCCCAGCGGCAGGCCGCCCAGGCACAGCTGGACCTCGCGCAGGACCAGTACACGCGCCAGCTTCCGCTCTACCGCGATTCCATCCTCTCGGCTCTGGAGTTCCGCGGCGTCGAGACCCAGCTCGCCCAGGCACGTGCCCAGGCCGCCCAGGCCGATGCTGGGATCGCGCAGGCGCAGGGCCAGCTGCGGGCCTCTCGCGAGCAGCTCAACGCTGCGCGCTCCCAGGTCAACGCCGCGCAGGCGGGCGTGCAGAGCGCGCAGGCGCAGCTGTCCAACACGCGCATCGTAGCACCCTTTGGCGGCGTCGTCGAAGCGCGGCTGCAGGAGCCGGGTGAGCTCGCGAGCCCCGGCGCGCCCGTCGTGCGGCTCGTCGCCTCTGGCGGCCTGACCGTCAAGGCCGGCATCCCCGAGCGCTACGCCGGTGACATCGAGGTCGGCACGCAGGTCCGCGTGATCCCGAGCGCCTATGGCGCCGAGCCGCGCGGCGGCCGCGTAACGTTCGTGGGCACGGCCATCGACCCGCAAAGTCGCACGTTCCCCGTCGAGATCGCCGTCGAGAACGGCGACCGCACGCTCAAGCCCGACATGGTGGTCCGCCTCCAGGTCGCGCGCGAAGTCCTTCAGGACGCCATCGTCGTCCCGCAAGAGGCCGTCATCCGCGACGAGCGCGGGACCAGCGTCTTCGTCGCCGTGACCGACGCCAACGGGCGGTCCGTCGCCGAGCGCCGCCCCGTCGAGCTCGGCCCCAACGCCGGCGACCGCATCGTGCTCCTCTCCGGCGTCTCCTCCGGCGACCGCATCATCGTTTCCGGCCAGACCAGCCTCAACGACGGCGACCTCGTCAAGCCGACCGAGCGCCAGGCGCCCGCGGCCTCTGGCGCCGCCAGCGAAACGGCCCAGCGCCAGAGGCCCAACGGCGCCGCGACCGAACCCACCATCTGATTCGTGATCCGTGATGCGTGAGGGCGCCCGCCCCTCGCATCGCAACCTCCTCACGTCTCCCGCATCACGCATCACTCCGATGAAAATCACCGACCTCGCGATCAGCAACCGGACGGCCATCGTCGTCCTCACGGTCGCGCTCAGCATCGGCGGGCTCATCTCGTACATCTCCCTTCCCAAGGAGAGCCAGCCGCAGATCGAGTTCGCGCAGATCATCATCACGACGATCTACCCCGGCGCCTCCCCGGACGACGTGGAGTCCATCATCACGCAAGAGGTGGAGCGCGAGGTCGCCACGATCTCCGGCCTGGACCAGGTGCGCAGCACGAGCACCGAGGGCGTCTCGACCGTGATCGCGGAGTTCTACCCGGACAAAGACATCTCCGAGGCCTCGCAAGAGGTCCGCGAGGCGGTGGACCTCGCCAAAACGGAGTTTCCGAGCGACGTGGAGGAGCCCATCGTGAGCGAGATCGACTTCGCGGACTTCCCGGTCCTCACGGTCAACCTCCTCACGGAAGGCAGCCTCACCGCCCTCCGCACCACCGCGGAGGAGTTGCAGGACGAGATCGAATCCGTCCCCGGCGTGAGCGGCGTGGACCTTCTCGGCGGCCTGGAGCGCGAGGTGCAGGTCGACGTAGACATCGCGGCGCTGCAGGGCTACAACCTCAGCATCAACGACGTCGTCGCGGCGGTCCAGAGCGAGAACACCAACATCCCCGGCGGCTCCGTGGACGTGGGCCCGTCCAACTACCTCGTCCGCGTCAACGGCGAGTTCGACAGCCCCAACGAGATCCTCGACCTCGTCGTCAAGGCCCCTGGCGGGACACCCGTCTACGTCCGCGACGTGGCTGACGTCCGCTTCGGCTACAAAGACCGCAGTTCCTACGCCCGCCTCGAACTGCTCCAGCGCGAGAACGAGGACGGCGAGACCGTCCCAGTCGCGAACGCCGAGAACCTCCCGGTCATCCGGCTCAACGTCAAAAAGGCCTCTGGCGAGAACATCATCGAGGTCGTGGGCGGCGTCGAAGAGGTCATCAACGGGTTCGTCTTCCCCAGCGGGACGACGCACGTGCTCACGGGCGACCAGTCCGAGCAGGTGGAAACGCTCGTGGAGGACCTGGAGAACAACATCATCGCGGGCATCCTCTTCGTGATCGTGGTCCTGCTGTTCTTCCTCGGCGTGCGCAACGCGGCGCTCGTGGGCCTCGCGATCCCGCTGAGCATGTTCCTCACGTTCCTCGTCTTCAGCGTGATGGGCCAGACGCTGAACTTCATCATCCTGTTCAGCCTCATCATCGCGCTGGGCATGTTGGTGGACAACGCGGTGGTGATCATCGAGAACATCTACCGCTTCAAGGAGGAGGGCTACTCCAACTGGGAAGCCGCGCAGAAGGGCACGTCCGAGGTCGGCCTCGCCGTCGCGGCGTCCACCGCCACAACCGTCGCCGCGTTTGCGCCGATGCTCCTGTGGCCGGGCACGATCGGCAAGTTCATGGGCTACATGCCGCTGACGCTGATCGTGACGCTGACGGCCTCGCTGTTCGTCGCGCTCATCATCAACCCCGTCATCGCCGGCTACTTCGTCAAGACCGAGGGCGAGATGGCCGAGGAGAAGGCGCAGAAGGCGGCCTCTGGCGCGAAGGAGAACCCGACGCAGCGCAAGATCGCGCTGGGACTCGTGGCGTTTACGGCGCTCATCGTCGGCATCGCGCGGTGGCAGACGCTGATCTTCCTCGCGATCGCGATTCCCGCCCTCGTCCTGCTCTACCGCAAGGCGCTGGAGCCGGCGCACCAGCGGTTCGCGAACGTGACCGTTCCGCGTATGACCAACGCCTACCGGGCCTTCCTGAAGTGGATGCTCCAGCGCGACTACACGGTCAACCGCGCCCTCTGGCGCAACACGTTCGCGCTCGGCGCCTTTACGGCGGGCTTCCTCCTGCTGATCGCGGGCGCGGCGCTCAACGCCGCCGCCGCGCCGGCGGGCTTCCTCCTGATGGCACCCGGCGGTCTCCTGCTCATTGTGGGCATCATCGCCATCCTCGTCCACAGCTTTGAGACGGCGTTCTTGGGCGGGCGCACCAGCATGAAGGTGGGCATGTGGTTCGGCGGCATCGTGCTCGTCCTGATCGCGCTGCTCACGTTCTCGGGCAAGATCGATTTCTCCACCATCAAGGGCGTCGAGGTCATCATCGGAATGCTCGCCATCCCGATCATCCTGCTCGTGGCCGGCGCGCTCGGCGCCGCCAGAGGCTCCGGCGACAAGCGGACGAACTTCGACTCGCCGTACATCTTCCTCACGGATAACCGCGCGCGGCTGCTCACGGCCACGCTCGGCACGCTGATCGGCGTGATCGGGCTGTTCGCCGTTGCTCCGACGGGCGTGGAGTTCTTCCCGACGACGGACCCGAACCAGATCATGATCACGGCCGAGGCGCCGATCGGAACGACGATCGAGCGCTCGAACGAGGTCTCGGAGGAGGTCTTCAGCCGCGTCAACGGCCTGATCCAGTCCGACCCGGCAACGGCGGCAAACACGGAGAACATCTCCACGAGCGTCGGCGTGGGCGGCGACGCGATGTTCGGCGGCGGCGCGGCCTCCGCCGAGCGCTCGTCGATCACGATGAACATGGTGGACTACGGCGACCGCGCCGAGGAGTCCTCCAACACGCTCCGCCGCATCCGCGAAAGCCTGAGCGGCCTGCCCGGCATCGACCTCACGATCACGCAGGACCAGGGCGGCCCGCCGACGGGCGCCGCGGTCAACATCGAGGTCTCAGGCGACGAGTTCGAGGAGATCCAGGACCTCGCCGACGGCATCAAGGAGCAGCTCATTACTGCGCAAGAGGCCGGCCGCCTTCCGGGACTCGTGGACATCCGCGACAACCTCAACAGCGGCCGCCCCGAGTACCGCATCGAGATCGACCGCGAGCGCGCCGCCGCGTTCGGGCTCAGCACGCAGCAGGTCGCGCTCGGTGTCCGCGGCGCCGTCAACGGCGTCGAGGCCAGCAAGTGGCGTGACGGCAAGGACGAGTACGACATCACGGTCCGCCTCCGCGAGGAGGACCGCGAGAGCCTCCGCCAGATCGAGAGCCTGACCATCTTCGACGAGGGCCAGCAGATCCCGCTCACGGCCGTAGCGCAAATCGTCCCCGCCGCCGGGCTGGGCTCGGTCACGCGTCTGGACCAGGAGCGCGTGGTCACGGTCCTGGGCGACGCGGCCCCTGGCGCGAACGCCAACGAGGTCCTCGCGGCCGTGCAGGCCGAGTTGCAGGAGACGGTCGCGAACGTGCCGGAGGGCTACACGGTCTCGTACACCGGCGCGAACGAGGAGCAGAACGAGAGCTTCAGCTTCCTGACCACGGCGCTCCTGATGGGCCTCGCGCTCATCACTATCATCCTGATCGCGCAGTTCAACTCGGTCAAGAACCCGCTCATCATCATGGTGGCGGTGGGCCTGAGCCTGATCGGCGTCATGCTGGGGCTAATCCTCACGCGGACGCCGTTCGGCCTGATGACGTTTATCGGCGTGATCTCGCTGGCGGGCATCGTGGTCAACAACGCGATCGTGCTCGTGGACTACATCGAGCAGCTTCGCGACCGCGGCGAGGACAAGCAGGAAGCGATTGTGGACGGTGGCGCAACGCGTCTGCGCCCGGTCTTGCTGACCGCGTTCACGACCGTCATCGGCCTGATCCCGCTCACGTTCGGCATCAACATCGACTTCGTGGGGCTGATGGTGAACCTCGACCCCGGCTTCTCCATCGGCTCGGAGAACACGCAGTTCTGGGGCCCGATGGGCACGGCCATCATCTCCGGCCTCACCTTCGCGACGTTCCTCACGCTCGTCATCGTGCCGGTCATGTACTCCGCGTTCGACAGCCTCGCGATGCGCATCTCTGCCGCGCGCGGCGCGGACGCCTCGCCAGAGGCACGCTCCAACGGGGCCTCTGGCGGTAACGGCGCGGTCGCCGTCGCGGTGAACGCCGACGGGAGCACGTCGCACGTGGTCCTGCCGGACGGCGACGGCGCCTCGGGCGAGAAGCCGTGGGCGAGCCCGTTCCGCAAGGAAGAGCGCGGCGAATAGCCCTGCCGACGGAGCCGTACTCAGCGGGCCGCCCCTCTCGGAGCGGCCTGCTTTGTTTTCGCCAGAGGCCTCTGGCGCTCGGCCTCGTTCCAGCCCTGTGCTATTCGGCGAGCACCGGCTCGCCAGAGGCCGCGGCGGTCTCTTCCACGGCTCGCGCGATGTCCTCGGAGCGGACGGGCTTGGCGAGGTAGGCGTCGCATCCCGCCTCCAGGCAACGCTCGCGGTCTCCATCCATGGCGTTGGCCGTCAGCGCAACGATGCGCGGCTGCTGGATGGCGGCTCCCAGAGCGCGGAGTTGACGCGTCGCTTCCAGCCCGTCTAGGACGGGCATGTTGAGGTCCATCAGCACGAGGGCGTAGGGATACCCCGCCGCGTCCTGAGCGCGGACGGCCGCGATGGCCTCCGCCCCATCGGCGACGACATCGGCGCGGACGTTGAGCCGGCTGAGCAGCCGGGTCGCCACCTTCTGGTTGATGGTGTTGTCCTCCGCGACGAGGACACGGAGGCGCGGCGCGGGAGCCCCGGAGGACGGGCCGCTGGCGGACGCTCCCGGCGCCGCCGCAGACCGGGCGACCCACGCTGAGCGGTTGACCGGAGCGGGTATCGCGCTCGCGCGCTGCGCCTTATGGGTGGCGCTGAGAGCCTGCACGAGCGTGTCGTGGAGCGCGGCTGGCTTGGTTGGCTTGTACAACACGGTGTGGACGCCAGCGGCTTTCGCCTGGTCCCGCAACGCGCCGTCGCGGTTGATGGACGTGAGCATGACCATGAGGGGCGCCTTGTCCAAGACGGATTGAAGCCGGCGTGCCGTTTCGACCCCGTTCATGTCGGGCATCTGCACGTCGAGGAGCACGAGGTCGAACGGGCGCCCCGTCGTTTCGGCGACGGACGCCGCCGCGAGGGCCGCAGGGCCCGAGGTGACGGCCTCGTGCGCCATCCCCCACCGCTCCGCCAGGCGCGTGAGGATGTCCAGGTTCACGGCGTTGTCGTCCACGATGAGGATCCGGCGGCCCTGGAGCGCAGGCTGGTTGACCTGCAGGAACACGCGCCTCTCCATCGCGGCCACCTCAACGGGCACTTTGAACGTGAACGTGGACCCGGTGCCGAGTTCGCTCTCTGCGGAGAGGGAGCCGTTCATCATCGACGCGAGGCGGCGCGAGATGGTGAGCCCGAGCCCCGTTCCGCCGTACTGCCGCGTTGTTGAGGCGTCGGCCTGGGAGAAGCTTTCGAAGACCACCGCCAGCTTGTCCGGCGCGATCCCGATACCGGTGTCCTCCACGGCGAACTGGAGCATGGTGCGGGATCCCACGAGCGCGTTGGAGGGCACCGTGGAAACGCGCACGCAGACGCTCCCCTCGGCCGTGAACTTGACGGCGTTGGAGAGCAGGTTGACGAGCACCTGACGCACGCGCGTCACGTCGCCGACCACGCGGCCCGGTACGCCGTCCTCCACGGCGTAGGCCAGTTCCACCCCCTTCTCCGCAGCCGTGGGCGCGATAAGATCCAATGCGGCCTCGGTGCAGTCGCGCACGTCGAACGGCGCCTCTTCCAGGTCCACTTGCCCCGCCTCGATCTTCGAGAAGTCCAGGATGTCGTTGATGATGGTGAGCAGCGCGTCGCCAGAGGCCCGGATGGTCTCCACAAACTCCACCTGCTCCTCGTCGAGCGGGGTCTCCACGAGCAGGCTCGTCATGCCGATCACGCCGTTCATGGGCGTGCGGATCTCGTGGCTCATGTTGGCGAGAAACTCGGACTTCGCCTGCGTCGCGGCTCGCGCGGCTTCGGCGGAGGCCTCGGCGGCTTCGCGAGCGGCCTCGGCGGCCTCTTTCGCCTCCGTCACGGCGGCCACGGCGGCTTCCCGCGAGCGGAGGTCGTGGAGGTACATCGTGAACAGCGCTTGCCCCGAGCCCGTGCCGACGGGCACGAAGGTGACCTCGCACGGGATCTCCTCGCCTCTGGCGGTGAGCGCCGGAAGCTCCAGGCGCTGCAGGAGGGAGCCGGGTTCGCCGGTCTCGGCGTAGCGGGCCAGCTTGGCGCGGTGCTCGTCGCGGAACGCCGCGGGGACCACGTGGTCCGCCAGCCTGGCTCCGATGAGCACGTCGCGCGGGAAGCCGAGGAGGCGCTCCGTGGCCGGGTTCATGTCGACCACCACATCCCGGGAGTTGACCGTGATGACGGCGTCCGGGGCCGCGTCCGTCACGGCGCGGAGAAGGCGGCGCTGCCCCTCCAACTCGGCCGTCCGCTCGTCGACGAGTTGCGAGAGCCGCGCCTCGGAGGCGACGGCGAGCGAGTAGCGGTAGTCGAACAGGAGGGCGACGAGCGAGCCCAGGAGGATGAGCGCGGTGCCGCCGCCGACGCCGAGCGCCATCCATCCCGCGCCGTCGCCAGAGGCCATCGCGTGCCCCTCGTGCGGCGTGAGGATGACCGCCGCCATGCCGGTATAGTGCATCCCGCACACGGCCAGGCCCATCACGAGCGCGGCCAGCGACGTCAGGCCGATGTGGGGCCTCTCGCGCGAGGACAGCTTGGAGAAGATCCAGAGGGCCGCCACCGCGGCGCCGATGGCTACGGCGATGGACGCGGCGAGCAGGACGGGGTCGTAGCGGATGCTGGCGGGCGTCCGCATAGAGGCCATGCCGGTGTAGTGCATTCCGGCGATGCCGATGCCCAGCACGACGCCCGCCCCCGCGATGCCGGCTGTGTTCAGGCCCGGTCGGGTGCCGATCCACAGCGCGAGCGCGGACGAGACGATGGCGACCGCGACCGAGACCGCCGTGAGGAGCGGGTCGTAGGTCATCGGCATGCCGGGGTGGTAGGCCAGCATCCCGACAAAATGCATGGACCAGATGCCCGTGCCCATGCCTACCGCGCCCGCCGCCAGCCAGCGGTGAGCCGCCGCGCCGGTCGTGCGCGCGACCCGCCAGGCGAACGACAGCGCGGTAAAGGACGCGAGGGTCGCGACGGCGTACGAGAGCGCGACGAGGAGAGGGTCGTAGGAGCCGAACAGCAAAGGCATACGATCGTGGTGAGACACGGCTCGTATCGCCCTTTTGGGGCTCGCATTAACCCCATGTTGCAAGCCCGGCCTCTGGCGCCAGAGGCCGCCTCGCCGAGCGGGGCGCTTACACCTTTTGCGCGACGCGTTCGCTCCACTCAGCGCGGAAGGCGGGGAAGCGGCCCTCCAGGATGGCGGCGCGCATCTCACGCATCAGCCAGAGGTAAAAGCCCACGTTCTGCATCGAGGCGAGCTCCATCGCCAGAGGCTCGTTGCTCTTGATGAGGTGGCGGAGGTAGGCCTTGGAGAAGTTCTGAGACGCGTAGAGGTCCAGCCCGGGGTCGATAGCCTCTGGCGAGCGCTCCCAGCGCTTGTTCTTGATGTTGACCAGGCCCTCCGTCGTGAACAGCGAGCCGTTGCGGCCGTTGCGGGTCGGCATGACACAGTCGAACATGTCGACGCCTCTGGCGACGTTCTCGATGAGGTTCTGCGGCGTGCCGACGCCCATGAGGTAGCGCGGCCGGTCGTGTGGGAGGACCTCGTTGACCACCTCGACGATCTCGTACATCACGTCGGCCGTTTCGCCCACGCTCAGGCCGCCAATCGCGTAGCCCTCGGCATCCAGCTGCAACAGCGCGTCGGCGCTCTCGCGGCGGACTTCGGGGTAGACGGCGCCCTGCACGATGGGGAAAAGCGCTTGATGGTGGCCGTAGTGCGGCGTCGTGTTGTGGTAGTGCTCAAACGCGCGCTTCGCCCAGCGGACGGTCAGCTCGTTGCTTTTCCGCGCCGTCGCGATGTCGACCGTCGCGGGCGGGCACTCGTCGAGCACCATCATGATGTCGCTGCCGATGTCGCGCTGCGTGTCGATCACGTTCTCGGGCGTGAAGTGCAGGTACGCGCCGTCCAGGTGGTTGCGGAAGCGGACGCCCTCCTCGCTCATCTTGCGGAGTTCGGCGAGGGAGAACACCTGGAAGCCGCCGCTATCGGTCAGGATGGGTCCGTCCCACGACATGAACTTGTGCAGGCCGCCCAACTCGTGCAGCACCTCGCGCCCCGGCCGCAGGTGCAGGTGGTACGTGTTGCCCAAGATGATCTGCGCGCCGATGTCCTCGGTCAGCGCGCGCGGCGAGAGCGCCTTGACGCTGCCCGCCGTCCCGACGGGCATGAAGATGGGCGTCTCGATCGTGCCGTGGTCGGTCTCGATCGTTCCGGCGCGGGCGCCGGTCTCGGGGCACTCGGCCTGGAGCGTGTAGCGGAGGGGCATGGCCTCTGGCGTGTCTGTTGGCGCTCAGGATCGCGCCAGAGGACGCGGGGGACCGGGGAATTGCGGGGAATGGGCCAGTGGGGAGTGGCCAGTAGCAGACCGCTCGCCTCTGGCGCCAGAGGCCTTGTGGCTTCCGGTCCCCATGACCTCCCGTAGGGGCGTATCGCATACGCCCTCGTGCAGGATGCTCGCCAGAGGCCTAGTGGCCGGAAGCAACCACGAAGTCGGGCGTGGCTAGATCCCTCACGTCCGTTCGGGATGACACACTTGGGAGAACATGGCAGTCCTCCCAGGCTAACGCAGCCCCACGCCAGAGGCCGACCGCGCCAGGAACCCTCTGGCGCCAGAGGCTACCGCCGCGTGCGCGGGTCGATGCCGTCCAGGATCTCCGGCGACACGTTGGCCTCTGGCGGCAGCAGCGTGCCTGCCAGGAGTTGCAACTCGGCCTCTGCCAGGCCGACCTGATAGACCGCTTCTACACGGCGCCGGCGCACGTCCACGAGCGTGAGCTGGATCTGGCGGAGATCGACGGGCGTGATAAACCCGAGGCGGAGCTGGGCGAGGGCCACGCGGACGTTCTCTCGCGCGATGGTCTCGTTGAGAGTTTCCAGTTCGGCAAGCGCGCGGAAGCCTCTGGCGGTCGCAGCGAGGCGGGCGGCGCGGGCGCGGTTGGAGACGCGGACGCTAGAGGTCGCGAGTTCGCTCTGCTGGAGCGCGATCTGCGCATTCTGGAGGCGCCTCTGGCGCTCGCCCGCGTCGAAGATGGGGAGCGAGGCCGTGAGGCCGGCGCGGAGGTCGGGGCCGAGCGTGGGCGAGAGGCCCGGCGGCAGAAAGCCGTCGTTGAACAGCGTGAGGCCGACGCCCGCCGAGGCGCGCACGGTGGGGCGCCACTCGGAGCGGACCTGCCGGATGGCCTGCTCCGCGACCTGCTCGGCCGCCTCGAAGGCGAGCACGCGCCGGTTGCCGTCCACGGCCTGAGTGACGAGCGCGTCGAGCGCCAGAGGCCCGCCGAGCGCGAGCGAGTCCGTCACAATCACGGCCTCTGGCGTCGGCAGCGCGAGGAGTCCGCCGAGCGAGGCGCGGGCGCCAGCGGCGAGAACCTGCTGCTGGAGAAGCGCGGCGCGGTCGGCGTTGTAGTCCGCGAGCGCGAGCGCGGCGTCGATCTCGGCGGCGGTCCCGATCTGGACCTCGGCCTGCGCGAGCCGCAGGCGGTCTTCCGAAACCTCGATGGCTTCGGCAAAGGCGTCCGCGAGAGCTTTCTGGCGCGCGGCGTCGAGGTAGGCGGCCGAGACGTCGAGCGCGAGTGCTTCGGCGTCGGCGTCGGCGAGGTAGGCGAAACGGCGGGCCTCGGCTTGCAAGCGGTCCAGCGTGGCATCGCGCAGGCCGCCATCGAAAAGCGTGTAGGTGGCGGCGAGGCTCGCGTCCAGAACCGTCGAGCCACGGCCTCCGCCGCCGCCAGAGGAGGCCCCCGTGCTGTCACCGCCACCGCCGCCGAACAGGCTTCCGCTTCGCGAGCCGATCAGCCCCGCGCTCGCGTCGACCGTCGGCAGGTAGCCCGCGTTGCCCAGCGTCACGTCGTTGACGGCGCGCGCGGCCTCCAACTCGGAGATGGCCTGGTCCGGGTTGGCCGAGAGCGCGATCTGGACGGCCTCCTGCAACGAAAGCCGGACCGCGGGTGCGGGCGCGTCGAAGCCCGGTAGCGCGGGGCGCGTGGGGAGCGTGCCGCCGTAGAGGCGGAGCGAGTCGGGCAGTGGCGGGAGCGAGTCCTGCCGGAGCGAGGGGCGGTCCTGCGCGCTCGCGCCAGAGGCGACGAGCAGGAGGACGAGCGGGGCGAGGCGCCTCACGGAGTCGGTCACGAGGGCTCGGGGCGGTCGTCGGTGGGATCGGGGGCGGCCTCTGGCGCCGGGGCGGCGCGGTCGGGAGCGGCATCGCCGGGGGCGCCGTCGCCACCCGCTTCGGCGGCGGGGAGCGGGCCCGTCTCGGGCACGCCAGAGGTCGCGCCGTCGCCAGAGCCGGAGTTCGGGCCTCTGGCGCCAGAGGCGACGGTGTTCTCCGCCGTGTCGTGGTCTGCGTCGCCAGAGGCCAGCGGGTCCTCGGTCTCCTGGCCGAGCGAGGGCGCCACGTCGGGGCTCGCGATGTAGGTGTAGAGCGCCGGGATGACGTAGAGCGTCAGGAAGGTGCCGACGACCAAGCCGCCGATCACCGCCAGGCCCATCGGGACGCGGCTCTCGGCGCCCGAGCCCAGCGCGAGCGCGATGGGGAGCGTGCCGAGCGTGGTCGAGAACGCCGTCATCAGGATCGGGCGGAAGCGGGCGGCCGACGCCTCGGCGGCGGCCTCGCGGCGGTTCAGGCCGTCCTCGCGCTTTTGCTTGGCGAACTCCACGATCAGGATGCCGTTTTTGGTCACCAGCCCGATCAGCATGACCAGCCCGATCTGGCTGAACACGTTGAGCGTGCTCCCGAACACGTACAGCGCGCCAAGTGCGCCCAAGAGCGCCAGAGGAACGGTGAGCAGGATCGTGACGGGGTCGCGGAAGCTCTCGAACTGCGCCGCCAGCACGAGGTAGATCAGGACCAGCGCGAGGCCGAATATGATGAAGATGGAGCCGCCGGTCTCGCGGAAGTCGCGGCTCTGGCCGTCGAGCGCGGTCGAGAAGCCTTCGGGCAGCGTGTCGTCCGCGATGGCCTCCATGGCGTCGATGGCGTCTCCGAGGGAGACGCCTTCGGCGGGCTCGGCGGAGACGGTCGCGGCGGTGAACCGGTTGAAGCGGTAGAGCTGCGGCGGCGCGGCCGACTCCGTCAGCGTGACGAGGTTGGAGAGCGGGATCGGGACGCCCGCGGCGCTGCGGACGAAGATGCCCTGGATGGCGTTGGGCGTGTCGCGCGCGCGGCGCTCCACCTGCCCGATGATCTCGTACTGCTCGCCGTCGCGGTTGAAGTACCCGAAGCGGCCTTCACTGAGGGCGACCGCGAGCGCCTCGGCCACCGCCAGAGGCGGGATTCCGAGCGCCTGGGCGCGGTCACGGTCGACTTCGACCTGAAGCTCGGGAAGCGTGAACTCCAGGTCGGCGCGGGCGAACTGGAAGGCGGGGTCTTGCATCGCGCGCTCCATGAACGCCGGCAGGGCCTCTTGCAGCGCGGGAAGGTTGGGCGCCTGGATCACCAACTGGACCGGCGAGCCTCGCCCGCCAGAGGTCTGGATCGTCGCGGGCTGGCTCACGTTGACGCGCGCGCCGGGAAGCGTGCTGAGTGCTTTCTGCAGGCCGTTCGCGATCTCCTCTTGCGTCCGCTCGCGCTCGCTCGGGTCTACGAGGATGACGTTGCCGAAGCCCGAGTTGACCGAGCCCGACGAGCCGAAGCCGGGCGACGTGATCGAGATGAGTGCTTCGATCTCGGGCACCTCCCGCTGGATCAGCGCGACGAGTTCGTCCATGTACGCGTCCATGTACGCGTAGCCGCGGCCCTGCGGCGCGTTCGCGCTCACGCGCATCTGGGAGCGGTCCTCGGCGGGCGCGAGCTCGCTCTCCAGGTTCGTGAACAGGAGGTAGACGCCGCCAGCGGCCATGAGCATGACCACGAACGCCATCCAGCGGACCTTGAGAAACGCGTCCAGCGTGCTCCGGTAGGCGTCGTTGAGGCGCTGGAAAAACGGCTCCGTCTTGCGATAGACCCACGGCTTCTTGTCCCGCTTCTTGAGCAGCTTGGACGAGAGCATCGGCGTGAGCGTGAGCGCCGCGAACGACGAGATCACGACGGCCGCGGCGATGGTCAGGCCGAACTCGCGGAAGAGCGCGCCGATAACGCCGCTCTGGAAGATGATGGGCAGGAAGACCGCCACGAGCGCGAGCGTGGTCGCGATGACGGCGATGTAGATCTCCTTTGTCCCGACCACGGCCGCCGCCATCGGCTCCATGCCCTCCTCGATCTTGGCGTAGATGTTCTCCAGCACGACGATCGCGTCGTCCACGACCAGGCCGATCGCGAGGACGAGCGAGAGCAGCGTGAGGACGTTGATAGAGAACCCCGCGAGCGCCATCACGCCGAACGCGCCGATCAGCGAGACCGGGATGACGAGGACCGGGATGATGGTCGTCCGCCAGTCGCGCAAGAAGCCGAAGATGACGAGGATGACGAGCCCCAGCGCGATAAAGACCGTGTTGCGGACCTCCTCGATGGAGGCGCGGATGGGCTCCGTGTTGTCGAACCCGATGCCGAGTTCGATGCCCTCGGGGATGTCGGGCCGGATGTCCTCCAGACGGTCGTAGAACTCGTCGACGATCTCGATGGAGTTGGCGTCCGCCAGAGGCCTCAGGACGACGCCGACCATCGCGACGCCATCGCGCTTGAGGACCGTCCGCTGGTTCTGCGCCGCGAGCTCGACGCGGCCCACGTCGGAAAAGCGGACAAGCGTGGTCCCGTCGTTTTTGAGGATCAGGTTCTCGAACTCCTCGACGGTGGAGAGGCGCGTGAGCGGGCGGATGGTGAGCTCCACCTGATCGCCCTCGATGATGCCGCCCGGGAGTTCGATGTTCTGCTCGTTGACGGCGCGGCGCACGTCGCCCGGCGTGAGGCCGTAGGCGGCGAGCGCGGCGGGGTCCATCCACATCCGCATCGCGTAGCGCTTGTCGCCCCAGATGTCCACGCTGGCCACGCCGTCGATGGTCTGGAGGCGCTCGGCGAAAAAGTTGTCCGCGATCTCGGAGAGCTCCAGCAGGTTGTACTGCTCGGACGCGAGGTTGAGAAAGATGACCGGGTCGCCGTCCGAGTTGGACTTCGAGATCACCGGCTCCTCCGCCTCCGACGGGATGCGGCCTCTGGCGCGGCTCACGCGGTCGCGCACCTCGGCTGCGGCGGCGTCCAGGTCGGCACCCAGGTCGAACTCGACGCGGACCGTGCTGCGGCCCTGGTTGCTCGTGCTCGTGATGGACCGGATCCCGTCGATGGCGTTGACCGACTCCTCGATGGGCTCGGTGATCTGGCTTTCGACGACCGACGCGTTCGCGCCGCGCAGGTCGGTCCGCACCGAGATCACGGGCGTCTGCACGATGGGGTACTCGCGCACGCCGAGCTCCATGAACCCGATGATGCCACCGATCAGGATGGCGATGGAAAGCACCGTCGCGAAGACGGGCCGCCGGACCGAGATGTCGTAGAGCGAGGCCATCGGCTAGGCGGCGGGGCCTCTGGCGCTGGGGCAGCGCTCAGGGTGCGGAGTCGCCTCGCGCCTCTGGCGAACGCGCTGCGGGACGGGGGACGGGGGACGAGGGATGGGCAGAGGCGCGCCGGTGTCGCGCCCGGCTCGCTCTACGCCTCGCAGCGGCGCGGGGCCTCTGGCGCCAGAGGCTCGGTAGCGGCGAACGCCAGAGGCGAGCAGGGGACGGCACCGTGAGGCAGCCGTCACGCCCCGCTCCGGTCCTCCCGGTCCGTCATTCCCGCGAACGCGGGAATCCAGGGTGGCGACCTGTGGGGTCGACGACGTGCCTGGACGCACCAGGGAAGGAAGGCCCCACCTCTGGCGCACGTCTGCCGCCGCAGTAGTGGACCGGTGGAGCGTTCCCACCACTCTGGATCCCCGCGTTCGCGGGGATGACGCTGTCGGTGAGGCCGGCGCGGCTGGCCTCTGGCGCCAGAGACTAGAAGTCGCCACGCCGGGGTCTGGGGACCCGATGTGGACGCCAGAGGCGAGCAGGGGACGGCGGCGGCTCACTGGGCTTCCTGGTATTCGCGGCTCCGCTCGGGCGCGTCCTCGGGACGAACGCGCGTCGGGTCGAAGGCGCCACCGGCGCGGACGGCCTGGCCGGGGCGGACCTGGTTCAGGCCCGACGTGAGCACGGTCTCGCCAGAGGCAAGCCCGCTCGTGATCTGGATGCGGTCGGACGTGCGGACGCCGGTCGTGACGGCCTGGGGGACGGCTTTGCCGCCGCGGACGACGAAGACGGTCGTGCTGTCGGCGCCGGTGATGAGCGAGGCGGTCGGGATGAGCAGCGCGTCGGGGACCTCGTCGAGGACGAGTTCGACCTCGGCGAAGGCGCCGGGGACGAGCACGCCGCCGGGGTTGCGGACGCGGGCGCGGACCATAAAGGCGCGCGTCGAGGCGTCCACCGAGGGCTCCGTCGCGTAGATGGTGCCGACAAAGCTGTCCTCCTGTCCGGGCACGCGGAAGCGGACGGGCTCGCCCTCGCGTATCTGGCCGAGGTAGCGCTCAGGCACGCTGAACTCCAGCCTGAGTTGGCCCGTGATGCGGAGCGTGGCGATGCGGTCGCCGGGTGAGACGTAGGCGCCGCTGCTGACCTCGCGCAGACCGATCTCACCCGAGAACGGCGCGACGATCTGGCGGCGGCGGACCTCGGCGGCGAGTTGGGCCAGTTCGGCGTCCAGCACGCGGGCCTCGCTCTCGGCCTGATCCAGCTCCTGGCGGCTGAGCCCGCCGATCTCGAACAGCTCGCGGCGGCGGCGCGCCTGCACCTGCGCCAGGTCGCGGCGCGTGCGGGCGCCTTCGATCTGCGCGCGGAGCACGTCGGTGTCGAGCGAAACGAGGGTTTGCCCCTGGCGGACAAACGAGCCCTCGGAAAAGTTGAGCCCGACGACGCGCCCGGCCACTTCGGCGCGGAGGTCGACCGACTCCCACGGGAGCAGCGTGCCGGTCGTGGTCACCTTGTCCTCCAGCAGCTCTTCTGAGACCTGGGCGACGGTTACCGCGAGCGTATCGGAGCCGCCTCTGCCGCCAGAGGCCTCTGGCGCGGCGCTCGCGTCGTCACTGCCACCGAGGAAGCGGGGCACGATGAGCAGTGCCACCGCGATAACGGCGACGCCGATCCACACGGCGGTTTTCTGGGGACGGGAGAGAGCCACGCGGTACTTGGTGCGACAGAGATCGGCGGTCCGAAGGGGGCTCTAACCCATTCTGCTGTGCGCGGTTCGAGTGGATTGAGGACTCAGGCGTCTCCCGATCCCACCCGGCCCGTCTCCGCCATCAGTGGCTCCCCTGGCGGGATCAGTAGCTCAGATTTGTCGCGAGGTGCCGGGGCTCGCGATGGATTCTGCTCGCCAGAGGCCTCTGGCGGGACCGCGCCCACCACTCTGGATTCCCGCCTGCGCGGGAATGACGGTGTTGGTAGGTGCGAGCGTTGGTTCTGAGCCTCTGGCGCCAGAGGCTCAATACGAAGAGTGCTGCTGACCTTCCACGTACGCTCGGATGTCGGAGCAGACAAACCGGAATGTGAGGTAGTCGCTCGTTCCTGACACGATGATGGATTGCCCGTCACGCTCGATCTGGAGATCCACCGGTGCGCCTTCGAAGCCAGCGTGTCCATTGGGTCGGATCTGCGGCACCCCGTCCACTCGCGCTTCTGTCACACCACTGAGCGAGAAGCCGACGCTTGCTCTTTCGTACCCGCGCTCGCTCCAGCGCGGTGGGAGCGGATCTGGCAAGGCGGCGAAATCTCCCCTCAGGCGGACATCTTCATGAGCTACAGCAGTTGGCCCTGAAGAGATCCACTCCAGTTTGAACCCCGCCAGCGACGGTGCTGACGAATACACTCCGAGGATCGTCCGAGGATCAGGGAGAAGGTCGGTCCACGGCATCACCAGTCCAGGCGCTTGAACAGCTTGTCTGGGATCGCGCGGACGGCGGCCATGACGGGGCGCCAGTAGCCGGGCGTGTAGACCGTGCCTTCGCCCTTCTCCATCGCGCGGTGGATGCGGGCGCCGACGGCCTGGGGCGAGGCCGCGAGCAGGCCGGGCTCGTGGACGCCGACGATCATGGGCGTGTCGACCGGGCCGGGCTTGATGGTGACGACCTCGACGCCGGTCCCGTGGAGGCGCGCGCGGAGGCCGCTGGCGAAGGCCGTCACGGCCGCTTTGGCGGCGCCGTAGACATAGTTGCTGGGCCGCCCACGGTCGCCCGCGACGGACGAAATGACGGCAAGCGTGCCGTGCCCCTGCTGCACCATCATGTTCGCGAGGCGCGTCATGACCGAGATCGTGCTCGTCGCGTTGACATCGAAGGACTCGACGGCCGCGTCGGGGTCGGTGTGGACCGTCTCGGCGTCGGGCAGCACGCCGTAGGCCACGAGCGCGGTGTCGATGCCGCCCATCGCGCCAGCGGCCCCGTCGATGGCACTCTGATGCGTGGCCGTGTCCAGCGCGTCGAAGTGGATCTCGTGGACCGCTGCAGCGCCTCTGGCGCGGAGGTCATCGGCCGCGGCGCGGAGCTTGTCCGGGTTGCGGGCGCCGAGCGCGAGCGTGGCGCCCGACGCGGCGTACAGCCGCGCGGTCTCGTGCGCGATGGCGCTGGTGGCGCCGAGGATCAGAACCGTCATGATGCGGGAGTCGTGATGCGTGAGGGAGGCCAGCCGTGACGGCAGAAAGCGTGCGGACCGCCGAGAGCCGCTGGAGAGATACGCGACGCCTCTGGCGCCAGAGGCGGAGACCTCACGGATCTCGCTTCACGAATCATGTGTGACGCGTCGCCAGAAGGAGGAGGAAAAAGCCGGGTCGATGTGTTCCGCGAAGGCCTCCCACTGGGGGAAAAAGGCGCGGAACGACTCGGGCGTCATCGTCGCGTCTTTGGCCGGGTAGACGGCGCCCCCGGCCTCGCGCACGATGGCGTCGCAGCCGCGCAAGAGGCGGACGGTCTCGGCGCCGCGGTTGGGCAGGTCGAGCGCGAGCGTGACGCCCTCGCGCGGGAACGACATGATGCCGGGCGAGGGCACGTCGCCAAACGTTTTGAGCACGGCGAGAAACGAGCCCTCGCCAGAGGCCGCGAGGCGGCCGAGGATCTCGCGGACGGCGTCGCCCCCGTCGGCGAACGGGACGACGAACTGGTACTGGAAGAAGCCGCGTTTGCCATAGCCGCGGTTCCAGTCCTTCGCGATGTCGAGCGGGTAGAAAAACGGCTCGTAGTGCTGCCAGATGGGCGCCTCTCGCTGCCTCTGGCGCCCGTAGTACGCCGCGTTAAAGGCGCGGACGGTGAGTTTGTTGAGCGCCCAGTTGGGCGCATTGATCGGGAGGCCGAGTTTCGCCTCTGGCGGCGTGTCGCCGATCTCGGGGAGGTCGCCAGAGGCGGCGTGGTCCCCCTGCATGAGGATGCCGCGCCCTTCGGGCCGCAGCGTGTCGATCCACGAGACCACGTACGGGCTCTCGCCAGAGGCCACCTCGGAGAGCGCGAAAAACGCCTCCAGGCTCTCGAACTTGGTGCTGCGGCCGGTGATCTGGTCGCTCGCGATCGGGACGAGACGGAACTCGACCCACGTGATGAAGCCGGTGAGCCCCAGCCCGCCGACCGTCGCGCGGAAGAGGTCGGCCTCTGGCGCCCCGGCCTCTGGCGTGAGGTCGAGCGTCTCGCCAGAGGAGCGTTTGAGTTCCAGCCGCGTCACGAAGCGCCCGAAGGTGCCCGCGGCGTGGTGGTTTTTGCCGTGCACGTCGTTGGCGACGGCGCCGGCCACGGTCACGTACTTGGTCCCGGGCGTGACGGGCAGAAACCAGCCGTGCGGGACCACGAGCGCGAGCACGTCGGCCAGCGTCACGCCCGCCTCACAGCGGACGAGGCCAGAGGCTGGGTCGAACGCGATAAACCGGTCCAGCCCGATCGTGTCGAGGATCACGCCGTCCTCGTTCAGGCACGCGTCGCCATAGGAGCGGCCCTGCCCGTAGGCGAGAAGCGGCCGGTCGAAGCCGCCGAGATCGGTCACCTCACTCTGCCATCCGGGCGCGACGACCCGCGCGGGCGCCAGCTTCGGCGTGCGACCCCACGAGAGGTGGTGACGCTGGGAGTCGGCGGTGATTCGGGACATGGGGTGATGCGTACTGCGTAATGCGTGAGGGCGGCCTCTGGCGGGATCGGGGGCGCCTCTGGCGCCAGAGGCCGGTCCTGCCGCCAGAGGTCATGGGGTGGTCGTCCCCGGCGGCCTCTGGCGTACCCGGTACCTCGCACCCGGTACCCTTACACAGGAATCGACGCCAGCAGCAGCACGCCTGCCGTCAGCGCGGCGACGGCGTAGCTCGCGCGGTCGCGGAGCGCGTAGGCCACAGGCTCGTCTGGAAGATCGCCCCGGTGGGCGAGCATCCACATCCGCATCGTCCAGTAGGCGAGAAGCGGCGCGGCGAGCCAGAGGAGGCCCGGACGCGCGTAGAGCACGGCCACGTCGGGCGAGGTGACGTAGAGCGCGAAGACGAGCACGGCCATAAAGCCCGCCGCCGGACCGATCGCGCGGAGCATCGCGGCGTCCTCGATGGTGTAGCCGCGGCCGTTGTCGCGCGCGTCGACCTCGATTTCCAGAATGCGGAGTTCGGCGTAGCGCTTGAGCAACGCGAGGCCGAGGAAGAAGAAGAGCGAGAACGCCAGAAGCCACTCACTCACGGGGATGCCCGTGGCCGCGCCGCCCGCGAGCACGCGGAGCGCGTAGAGCGCGGCGAGCACGCACACGTCGACGATCACGACGCTTTTGAGCTTGAACGAGTACGCGAGCGTCGTCGCGAGGTACACACCCAGCGCGCCCACGAACGCCAGAGGCAGCAGCGCCCACGCGAGCGCGAAGCCCAGCCCCACGAGTGCCGGGCCGAACGCCCAGCCGAAGCCGGGCGTCAGCGCGCCAGAGGCGAACGGCCGGTGCCTCTTGGTGGGGTGCCGCGCGTCCTGCTCCTGATCGAGCAGGTCGTTGACCACATACGTGCCGCTGGCGACGAGCCCGAGGGCGAGAAACGCAATGGCGACCTCTCCGGCGACCTCCGGCGACAGGTTGTGCGCCAGCAAAGCGGGCAGCGCCACGAGCACGTTTTTCGACCACTGGTGCAGGCGCATCGCCTTTCTCGCCGCGCGAACGCGCCCCGCCCGAGCCTCTGGCGGGTGCCGGGAGGCGAGCGGTTCTGTCAACGCGTCGGACGGAGGGGCGGGATTCTGCAGGGCGTTGGGCGGTGAAGCGGCGTCAATCTAGCGTGGCGCCGCGCATACCTCTGGCGCCGAGAGGGAGGCGCGGACCTTCTTTCCCCAGGCCTTTCGCGGTCTCGCCAGAGGCCCGGCGCGATCTTGGGGCTCCTGATTCCCGACCGACCCTATGGCCGCCACGCTCGACACCATCGTTTCCCTCGCCAAGCGGCGGGGCTTCATCTTCCCGTCTTCCGAGATCTATGGCGGCCTAGGTGCCGTCTACGACTACGGCCCGCTGGGCGTGGAACTGAAGCGGAACGTGCGCGAGCGCTGGTGGCGCGCGATGGTCCACGAGCACGAGGACGTGGTGGGGCTGGACTCCGCCATTCTCATGCACCCCACGGTCTGGAAAGCGAGCGGCCACGTCGACGCCTTCAACGACCCGATGATCGACGACAAGCAGTCGAACAAGCGCTACCGCGCCGATCAACTCATCGAGGGCCACATCGCGAAGCTGGAGAAGAAAAAGAAGACGCAAGAGGCCGAGCGCGTCCACGCGGCTCTCGTCGAGGCGCTCAACGCCGACGATCCCTCCAGCGCGCTCCACGCGCTCATCCTGGCCGAGGAGATCCGCGCGCCCGAGTCCGGCGCGTTCGACTGGACCGAGGTGCGCCAGTTCAACC
This sequence comes from Rubricoccus marinus, assembly GCF_002257665.1. NCBI lineage: Bacteria > Pseudomonadati > Rhodothermota > Rhodothermia > Rhodothermales > Rubricoccaceae > Rubricoccus > Rubricoccus marinus. The sequence continues at coordinate 3,010,022 of NZ_MQWB01000001.1, forward strand.
TCATGTTCGAGACCAAGGTCGGCGCCGTCGGCGGCGATACGATCTACCTCCGTCCGGAGACGGCGCAGGGCATCTTCGTCCACTTCGGCAACGTGCAGCAGACCTCGCGCCAGCAGGTCCCGTTCGGCATCGCGCAGATCGGCAAGGCGTTCCGCAACGAGGTCGTCGCGCGGCAGTTCATCTTCCGCATGCGCGAGTTCGAGCAGATGGAGATGCAGTACTTCGTCGCGCCCGGCAGCCAGATGGAGCACTACGCTGAGTGGGCCGAGAAGCGCATGAACTGGCACATGAGCAACGGCATCCGCCCGAGCCGCTTGCGCTGGCACGACCACGAAAAGCTGGCCCACTACGCCGACGCGGCGAAGGACGTGCAGTACGAGTACCCCTTCGGCTGGCAGGAGATCGAGGGCATCCACTCCCGGACCGACTTCGACCTCTCGCGCCACCAGGAGTTCAGCGGCAAGAAGCTGGAGTACTTCGATCCGCAGACGAAGGAGCGCTACATCCCGTACGTCGTCGAGACGTCGGTCGGGCTCGACCGCACCATCCTGATGCTGCTCTGCGACGCCTTCCACGAGGAGGAAGTCCCGACCGCGAAGGAGGGCAAAACTGAGAGCCGTTCGGTTCTGCGCTTCCACCCGAGCATCGCGCCGTACCAGGTCGCCGTCTTCCCTCTCGTCAAGAAGGACGGCATGGACGACAAGGCCAAGGCCATCGCTGCCGACCTCCGCGGCGGGCTCAACGTGTTCTACGACGAGAAGGGCGCCGTTGGCCGCCGCTACCGCCGCCAGGACGAGATCGGGACGCCGTTCGCCGTCACCGTCGATGGCGACACGATGGAGGACGGAACGGTCACCATCCGCTCCCGTGACACGATGGAGCAGGACCGCATCCCCGCCGAGAACATCGCTGCTTATGTCAAGGACGCCACTGCCGCCTGGACCGCGCCGACCGACTGAGCCTCTGGCGACTTCCGGGCCGCCAGAGGCGCGGCCTGGAACGGCCTCTGGCGCGGTCAAGCTGCTGCTTTTCGTTGCGGCGTTTCTCGCGCCGCTGGCGGGCATCTGGATCTACGCCCACTACCTCGACCCTGGCGCTGCGGCTCCGTACGACACGGGCAGCGCCGGGCCGTTCGATCCCGACGCGTGGCGACGGGGCGAGCGCGTGGCGCGGTATCACATGGCTTCGGACCTGCTCGACCGGTACGACTTCAGCGGCTGGACGCGGGAGCAGGTGGAAGACCTTCTCGGTCCCGCGGCGCCTCTGGCGGGCGGCTTCCGCATCGACGCCGGTGAAGACTGGGGCGTGGACTACCAGGCGGACCGCTCGTTCGGCCTCGCCTTCGAGACCGACGCCAGAGGCCTCGTGGAAACCGTACGGTTCGAGTGCGAGGGGGACTGCTGAGCTTCTGGCGCCAGAGGCGCTCTCGGGCCGAGAGCCTTAGCGCCCCTTGGCGGCCGCCCAGCGGAACCGTTTGCCGTACGACCCCGGACGCTTCACGGCGCTCTCGGGCCCCGGCTCATCGAAGCCGTGGAGAACGGCGCGAATGCGCGCGATGACCATCGCTTCGCGAAGTTCCAGGTGCCCGTCCGCCTGCGCGATCCGTCCCAGGTTTGAAAGCAGCCGCAACGTCCCCTCGGGCCCGATTACCCGTGCCACATCGCGGGCGACGGCTTCAAGGTGAATGCCGCGCCGTGCCGCCACGTACGCCGTGTCGACGATAGCTTCGATGGAGCCTGTGTCGAGGTCTGGGGACCACCCGCGCGCGAGTTCGATCGCGCGCTGGCGTTCGTGGGCCTCTGGCGGGTGATCCGACGCTCCAGCGACGGCCAGAAGGAGGTGAACGACCTTCGTGAGGTCGTACGGGGAGAGGGAAGCGGAATGCACGGCGTTCAGGGACTGAGGAAACGCCCAGGGAAGGGGGGGCTTTACACAGATACAAACCTTCGGTTTCTCGCAGATCGTATGCGCAGGCACGATCAGGGTCTCCTCCATGCCGAAAGGCGTGCGCAGGCGCCAAAGGGCAAATATGCGCATGTTTGCCACTACACATGCCGCCCAGAGGCTAAGCTACTCAGCGCCTCCCCCGCCAATCCCCGGCACAGCAGGCGCCCTGGAGAGGGTCAGAAGGCCTCTGGCGGCCAAAGCCTATTCCTCCGGGCGGTATTCCTCCGGGACGCGGTCGGCCAGCCTCTCGTAGGCCATGTAGCCGCTCGTGCTGATCGCAAAGGGGTCCTCTGGCGTCCCCTGAGGGTCCAGCCGCACGGATGACTCGTTGAGGTGGAGCGTGGAACGCTGGACGGGATCGGGCACGCGGCGCCTCTCGCGGAACCATTCAGACGTGAGGTACGCCTCGTCTTCTGGCTCCCCACCGTAGGCGACATCGACGCGCCCGCGGAAGCGGAGCGTGCCCCACCCGTAGCTGGCTTCTTGGAGAAGGTCATCGCTCGACGTTCGGAACGTGGCGCCCTCGGCGCGCCGGTCCAACCCATCGCCGTCGAAAACGTGGAGGAGCGTAAATCCCTCATCCTCGGCGGTGCCCTCCAGTAGCGCGCGGAACAGGTGAGCCTGAGAGCCGAGGTACGCCCGCTTGCGCGCCGCCGCCCACCGCCGCGCTTCGGCGGAGTCCCCTGGCGCCAGAGGCTCGAAGACCTCGTCGCCATGGTAACGCACCCGGCCGGAGCTGGCCTCAAACTCGTGGAGGTCGTACCGAAGGCGGTAGCCCAGCGCGCGGTTCTCGATGAGGAGCGGCGCAGCGGCGGTCGCGGTAAGCGTGCCCCAGGAGGAGCGGAAGCTCAGCACCTCCGGGTTGAGGATGCGCGTGGAGTCCGCGTTGGCGGACTCGCCGAGAAGGACGCGTGCGAACTGCGCCAGGCGCCGCTCCCACCGCCGGTCCCGCTCAGCCTCGACCCGCGCGGTGCCCATCTCCACCGCTGACGGCTCTAGCTCCAGCGTCACGTAGATGCGCGCCCCTCCGGCGAGGCGAATCTCACGGACGGCCGCTTGGTATCCCAGCATGGACGCTACAATCCGGTACGCCCCCGGCGGCACATCCTCGATCGAGTACTTCCCGTCTGCGTCCGAAGCCGCGCCTCTCGCGGTGCCGGACAGGTACACGTTGGCACCGGGAAGCGGGAAGCCGCTGGCGTCGCGCACGATCCCGTTGACGGTCGCGGGCTGGGCCAGGGCGCCAGAGGCGAGGAGGAGCAGGACGATGACGAGAGCGCGCATAGCTCTAGTCTCGGGCGCCGAGCCTCTGGCGTCAAGGGCGTTCTACAAGGACGCTTGCCGAGGTGAAACGCCGAGCCCGCCCTTGATGCAAACCGCCTCTGGCGCGGCAGGGCGCCAGAGGCGGAAAAAGCCGGCGAGGCTCGTGCTGTGCCGGAGGGCTAGGCGGTCTCGCGCGTGGCCTGGTCGAGCGCCTCGAACACGTCGTCGGGCATCTCGATCTCGGCAGCGGCGGTGTTCTCCTCCAGGTGCTTCACGCTGGACGTGCCGGGAATGGGCAACATCACCGGCGAACGCTTGAGCAGCCACGCGAGCGCGACCTGGCTGTGCGTGGCGCCGAGCGAGTCGGCAGCGTCTTGGAGCACATCGGACTCGGAGAGTTTGCCGGCGTTGAGCGGGTACCACGGGATAAAGCCGATGCCCTCCTTGTCGCAGAAGTCGACCACGTCCTCATGCTTGCGCTGGCCGAGGTTGTACTCGTTCTGGACCGTGACCACGTTCAGACCGGCCTCTTGCGCGGCTTGGATCTCCTCTACGCCGACCTCGCTGAGGCCGATGCGTGCCACGAGGCCGTCGTCTACGAACTCCTTGAGCACGTCGAACTGCTCACCGCGGTCCACATCCGGGTCGATGCGGTGAAGCTGGTAGAGCGGGATCGTGTCCATTTTGAGGCGGCGGAGCGACATGTGGACCGCCTGACGCAGGTAGTCCGGCTTGCCGAGCGGGTGCCACTTGCCAGGGCCGGTGCGCAAGAGGCCGCCTTTGGTGGCGATGGTGACGCCGTCGTAGGGCGCGAGGGCCTCGGCGATGAGGTCCTCCGACACGAACGGGCCGTAGGAGTCGGCGGTATCGATAAAGTCGATGCCGAGTTCGACCGCGCGGCGGAGGACGGCGAGCGCGGTGTCGTGGTCGTCGGGTGCGCCCCAGATGCCCTCGCCGGTGATGCGCATCGCGCCGTAGCCGAGGCGGTGGACCGTGAGGCCATCGCCGAGATCGAAGGTGCCGGAGGCGTGTGCGGGGAGAGAAGCCATGTCGAGAAGGGAGTGTGTTCAGCCCATTGAATGCCCGCGGCCTGCGGCGGGTTCGGGACGCACCGTCTCCTCACGGATGCGCCAGAGGCGTCCCACCCATGCGAGGCAGACGTGTCTTCGAGAGGGGTCCGATCCAGCGGTCTGGCTCCCACGGCCCGTCCCGATACGACTCCGCCCCGCCAGAGGCCTCTGGCGGGGCGGAGAGATCAGGCGAACCGGTTTACTGGCCGTCCGCCTGGCGCTGGAAGCTGCGAAGCATCCAGAGGTGCTTCTCCAGTTCGTGCGCAGTGCCGATCAAAAGGTCCTGCGTCACGGAGTCCCCCGCGTCGCCGGTCTCCGTGACCCGCATCTCGATGCGCTCGATAACGGTCATGTAGCGCTCGGAGAGGATCTTGGGCACGTTGTAGTCCGCGAGCAAGCCCTCTGGGAAGGCGTCGAGGCCGTCGCCAGAGGCTGCGCGGCCGGGGTCGCCATCGGCGGCCATCCCGAGGGCGCGCTGGCGCTCGGCGATCTGGTCGATGTAGGGATCGAGCGCACCATAGAGGTCGCCGAGGAGATCGTGGAGGGAGTAGAACTGTGGCCCGACGACGTTCCAGTGGGCCTGGTGGTCGGCGTGCTTGAGGGAGATCAGTTCGTAGAGCGTGGACTGGAGGGCCTCGTTGGAGACGGTGCGCGTGGCCGCGTCGTAAGGGACCATCTGGCCGGCATCGGCGGAGCCGTAGACGGAGAGGTCCTGAGCCGACAGCGGCGCTGCGACGAGCAAGGCGGCCGCGAAGAGAGTGAGACGGGACATGACGAGAGAGGCGTGGTGAGAAAGGGAGCCCGGAGGCGGCCGTACCCACTCGCGCGCGCCGTCGTCGGTCCGCGCTTCATGCCTCCCTCATGGAGTTCGGGGTTTTGCCCATGCCTTCCCCCGTGCATCCGGTACGCCGCCCTCGCGCCTCTGGCGGCAAAGTCCTCTTGCGCCAGAGGCGCGAGGGAAAGCGGAGCGAAAACGGGCCTCTGGCGCGCGCGGCCTTCGCCAGAGGCGGATCTTGCACGCTCCATTCCGCCGAGCCGCATGTCCGCCCGCGATCTCACCGAGCAAGAAGAAGTCCGCCGTCAGCACCTCGCCGCGCTCCGCGAGGCCGGCATCGAGCCGTACCCCGCCGAGGCGTGGACCACGACGCACCACGCGCAAGAGGCGCTGGACCTGTTCGAGGACGCCAAACACGACCCCGAGGCCGAGGGGACGGAGCCCGTCCGCGTGGTCATCGCGGGCCGGATGCAGACCAAGCGCGTGATGGGCAAGGTGGCCTTTTTCCACCTCTCCGACGCCTCTGGCGCGATCCAGATCTACGCCCGCCGCGACGACCTGGAGGACGGCTGGTACAACGCCATCTTTAAAAAGCTGCTCGACCCCGGCGACTGGCTGGGCATCGAAGGCACGCTGTTCCGGACGCAGAAGGGCGAGGTGAGCGTGCACGCCGACAGGATCGTGCTGCTCTCGAAGAGCCTCAAGCCGCTGCCCGTCGAGAAGACGGTCGTGGACGAGGAGACCGGCGAGAGCAAGACCTTCAACGAGGTCACCGATCCCGACTTCCGCTACCGCCAGCGCTACGCCGATCTCGCGCTGCACCCCGAGGTGCGCGACGTGTTCGTCAAGCGCGCCCGCCTCTTGCGCACCATGCGCGACTTCTTGGACGCCAGAGGCTACGTGGAAGTGGAAACGCCCGCGCTCCAGCCGCTCTATGGCGGCGCCGCCGCGCGTCCGTTCAAGACGCACGCGAACGCGCTGGACATGCCGCTCTTTCTCCGCATCGCGGACGAGCTGTACCTCAAGCGGCTCCTCGTGGGCGGCTTCGAGGGCGTGTACGAGATCGCGAAGGACTTCCGCAACGAGGGCCTCTCGCGCTTCCACAACCCCGAGTTCACCATGATGGAGTTGTACGTCGCCTTCCGCGACTACGACTGGATGATGAAGCTCGTGGAGACGATGCTGGAGGAGATCGCCCAAGCGCTCCACGGCACAAGCGAGGTCACCTGGGGCGAGCACACGCTGAGCTTCAAGGCGCCCTTTGCGCGCATCCCCATCTTCCAGGCCATCGAGGACAAGACGGGTCACAACCTGCGCGGCAAGACGCGCGACGAGGTCGCGGACATCGCCAAGAGCTTGCACATCGCCGTGGACGATAGCATGGGGCTGGGCAAGCTTATCGACGAGGTCTTTGGCGAGACCGTCGAGCCGCACCTTATCCAGCCGACGTTTATCACGGACTACCCCGTCGAGCTCTCGCCTCTGGCGAAGCGGCACCGGACCGAGGAAGGTCTGGTCGAGCGCTTCGAGCTTATCGCGGGCGGCAAGGAGCTGTGCAACGCGTTCTCCGAGCTCAACGACCCGCTGGACCAGCGCCAGCGCTTCGAGGACCAGGTCACGCTCGCGACGGCAGGCGACGACGAGGCCGTCAACACGGTCGACGAGGACTACCTCCGCGCGCTGGAGTACGGCATGCCGCCCGCGGCCGGGCTCGGTATCGGCATCGACCGCCTCACGATGGTGATGACCAACCAGCCCTCCATCCGCGACGTGCTCCTGTTCCCTCTCCTCCGCCCGGAGGACGGCGAGGAGGTTGCAAGCGGTGACGCGCCAGAGGCCTCTGGCGAGAACGCGCCGTAGGGCACTGCCTCTGCTGCCAAAAGCGGTTGTGCCCCACGCTTCCCTCGTTGTCATCCTGAGCGCACGCGATCCCGAAAGGACGGCGCAGCCCAGGATCCCAGCGCCAGAGGCCTGTCCTGCCGCTACCTCCGGCCCTGTGTCATCCCGAGCCGTAGGCCAGCGAAGCTCACGGACGTGAGGGGGCTAGCCACGTGCGGCTCCGCTGCCGCGTCAGGCCACGGGACTTCTGGCGAGTTAACCCCTTGCCCTCGGGGTGGAAAGGCTGTCGCGTCCCCCAGGACGACGTGCTGGGGAGTCCGTGTCGACCTCGTCGAGCACGGCAGCGTAGGCCTAGAACTCGCACCACAGCGCGAACCGGGTTCTAGCAGACGCGCCTCTGGCGCCAGAGGCTACGCGCCGGCCTGCTCCTTGAGCTTCGCGATCTCGCGAATGCTGCCCGTCAGGTGCGCGCGCAGGTTCTCGTGCTCCTCGCGGAGCGCGGCGAGGTCGGCGCGCAGGCGGTCACGCTCGGCCTGGAGATCGTCGATCTCCTGCTTGACCTCGCGGAGGCGGGCCTTGGGAACGCGGATCGTATCGGTGTCGCTCATGGGTGAGAAGCGGGGCGGGCGAAGGTAGCCGGGAAACGGCGTCCGGGGCAACGTCCGGCGCCAGAGGCTGCGGGTGGCCTCTGGCGCCGAGCGCCTGGCAGCGCCAGAGGCGCGTGGTCTAGGGGCGCTGGTTGCGGAGCGGCTGCGGCTGATACTCTTGGTTGCCGTCCTGGCCGGTAGACCGGGGCGCCTCGCGCGGCGTGTCGATGCCCGGCATGCGGGGGATGTCGGCGGCGCGCGGGGCCTCGGTCTTCTCCATCGAGATCTGGAACGGGCCAGAGGCCTCGCCGCTGCTCACGACGACGCGGTAGGTCCCGGCCGTCGCGAGCGTCTCGTTGACGCTGGCGCGCTCGTTGGTCGTTGTGCCCGGCATGCGGCGGCCGTCGGGGCCGACGAGGACGATGGAGGGCGCGAACCCGAGGGCGCGCGTGTCCACGCGGACGCGGTCGCCGACCTGGCCGGTAAAGGTGTAGGTCACCTGCTCGCCTGCCCGGACGGAATCGCGCGCGGGGGCGGCGTTCGGAATCAGGCCACGGACGCGGGGCGCCTCTACGGCGGGCTCCTCCACCTTGGGACCGGCCTTCAGATTAACCGTGTAGGCGCCACGCTTGCCCTTCTCGCGCGAGGTCACGACCAGGCGGTAGCGGCCGTCCTCCTCTGGCGTGAACACGAAGCCGCCGTTCTGAGGCGCGATCTTGGTCGTCCCCCGCGTCAGCGTCGGCACGATCTCGAAGGCGGTTGACGCGAGCGCGAGCGTGTACTCGCGGTCGGCCTCGGCGCGGAACTCGTAGGTATCGCGGTAGAACCCGTCCACGACTTCGCTGCGCTGGCCGAGGACGGCATTGACCGTCTGGTTGTTGGCGGAAAGCGTCCGGATGGGGGTCTCCTGCCGGATGCGGAGCGTGTAGGCACCCTCACCGCCGGGCTCGCGCGAGGTCACGAGGAGTTGGAAGCGGCCCGGCCCGCGCAGGTTGTCGATGCGCACGCTCTCGCCCTCTCCGCCAGAGGCCTCGGCCTCGTAGCGCTGGCCGTCGGGTCCCACCACGACGAGGTCGGGCCGGAAGTCGCCAGAGGCGAGCGCGAAGGTGAGCACGCGGCCGGAGGAATCGGCGACAAACGTGAAGCGGTCCTCGTAGCGGCCGTTGACCTCCACGTCGCCCTCCCCGAGCGTGCCCTCGATCTCGCCCGCGGCGATCGCGACGGCCTCTGGCGAGGAGTCCTCCACGATCTCCTCCACGACTGGGGCAGGCTCGGGGTCGTCGGCGAGCTGGCTCACGACGAGGAACGCGACCACGAGCAACAGCGCCACGCCGATCACGGACAGCAGCGGGATCAGCCACGAGCGGCCCTTTTCCGGCTCGGGCTCCGCCGGCGGCGGCATGTACCCACGGGGCGCCTTGGGAACCGCCGGCTTGACGACGGGCGGCCGCACGGGTGCGCTCGGCGGCACCGTCGCGCCAGAGGCCCCGGCGCTCGCCGCGGCGGCAGCCGCGCCGATGCCGGCGCCCAGAACAGGCGGCCGGGCTGCAGCTCCGTCGCCAGAGGCGCCTTCCCAGGCCCGCGTCTCGCTGGAGCCGCCGTAGCTCTCGCCCAGCGCCTCCCACGTCTCGCGCAGGAGCACGGTCCCATCGGCCGCTTGCACGACGACGTTGGTGGGCCGGAAGGCCACGCCGGTAAACGGGTCGGTCTCGCCTCGGGCGAGGAAGTCGCGGTCGGCCTCGGCGTCGAGGCGGTGGAAGTGCTGCGTCACGGGACTGGGCGCCAGAGGCGCATCAACGAGGGATGTCGAGAACGATGGGGACGGACGTGCCGCCGCCGAGGGGCGCGGAGAACACGAGGCGCCCCTGATCGGTGCGGACGCCGTCGGCGTAGAAGACGAGGCGGCCGCGGCGCTCACTACCGGGCTCGGCGATGGTGCCTGTTCCGGCGCTCTCGGCCGGGGCCGGCTGGTACTGCCGGCCTCTGGCGTCCATGAGGGCGCCCTGGCTGGCAAAGCTGCGCCACGGCGCCCACGGGCCGGAGTAATCCACCGAGCGGACGGTGACGCCGAGCTGTATACGGGTGCGGTCGCCGCGGGGATACGAGATGGAGACGGCGTTGACCGAAATCACGAACGTGTCGCCGTCTGGCGAGCGGCCCGTGGCCGAGCCGCCGATGGCGCCGGTCCACCCGCGTGGTGCGTCGGGGTCGGAGGGGTCGAAGCGGACGGGCTCGGGGCGCTCGGAGGCCACCGTGAGCGCGTAGCGCCCCGAGGGGTACGCTCCGCCCTCCCCCACCTTCGCGCTCATGATTTCGAGGACGTACGTGCCGGGCTCGAAATCGGATTTCTCCGCCGTGACGCCGGCGCGCTCGGCGCGGTTGAGCTCCGAGAGCGCGTCTTTTACGCCTCGGGTCTCCTCGCGCCAGAGATGGAAGGCGGGCGCGAAGTCCTGGCTCTGCACGTCGATCTTGAGGTCGTCGCCATCGCTGACGCGGAAGCGGTAGGCGTCCACGTAGCGGCCGTCCCGGAGCCAGCTGTCCTTGCCCAGCTCGCCGGAGACGGGGCGGCCGTCGCCCGCAAGAGGCTTGACGTCGATGGTGCGCATTTCGAGCGCGAACGGGCCTGTGGCCTCACGCTCGTCGCTGGAGATGAGCACGGTGTACGGGAGGTCCCACCCGGGCCGGAAGCGCAGCACGGCGCCAAAGAGGCTGTCGCCAGAGACGCCCCGCTCCAGCGTGCGCTGCTGGCGGATCTCGCCAGCGGGGCCGAGAAGCGTGATGCGCGGCGTGAACGCGGACGAGACGACCTCAAGGATCACCGGGCGGTCCGGCTCAGCAAGCAGCGCGTAGCCGACCTCGAACCGGCCGGCAAGCGCCCGTCCGCTACCGAGCGTGTCGGCGCGGAGCGCGTCGCCGGCGCGGAGGGTGTCCCGAGCGGTCCCGTTGCCGACGAGCACCTGGTAGGCGCCAGAGGCCCCTTGCGAGGCCGTGGTCAGCGTGATATCGAAGCGGCCCGGCCCCTGCAAGCCGACGACCTCGGCGCGAGAGGACGTTCCGAGCAGGACCGACGCCGCGAGGCGGCGACCGTCGGGCGTGCGCACCGACAGGTCCGGCGTAAACGCCTCCGACGTGGCGACCACCGTGAAGGCCGTGCTATCGGACGTGGTGTAGGAGAGGAAGTCGACGTATTTGCCCGCGGCCGTCTCGGCGTCGCCGGGCTCTAGGGCGCCGCTGGCGAAGGCGGAGCCGTCCGGCTCGGCTGCCAGCGGCGTCGGTGCCTGGCGTTGTGCGGCGGCCCACGCGGTCCGTGCGATCGCGGCGTTGCGGGCCGCTTCGCCTTCGTCTAACGGGGTCTCGGCCACGTCCCACATGCCCCAGACCGCGAGCGCGAGGAAGCCGGCCAGCACGGCGCCAGAGGCCCACCGAGCCCGCGGGGGCACTCCGGCCCAACGCGCTTTGAGCCAGCCGACGAGCGCCGGCTCGGCGTCGCGCCGCCACGCCACGCCGCTGCGGCGCGCAGCGCGCTCCGATCCCTCGCGGGTGGGGCTTTCAGGGGGGAGTTCAGCGGGAACCGACACGGCTCAGAAGGGGGTCACGCAAGGTAACGACCGCTTCTGCCAGCCTCGTGCTCCCTGCGCGAGAGAGACGAAAGCCTCTGGCGCCAGAGGCGGCCCTATACCAGCAGGATGACGAGCGCGATAAGCCCGCCGACGATGACCGCGGCGTTGAGCGCGAAAAGCCCCAGCGTGCCCAGCACGAACGGCAGCTTCGCCAAGCGGACCACGCGCGCCGCCGTCGCGGCCTTGGCCCAGGCGCCTTTGGATTCCAGCACGAACCCGCGCGCGGCCCAGATCGCGCGGATCACGCCCGTGATGCGCCCCCCCGCCTCTGGCGATGCGGCCAGGGCCTCTCGCGACTGCGACGCCGCAGCGATGGCGCCGCCACGCAGCCGCTCGGGCAGCGTCAGGATGTCGTTAAGCGTCAGGCCGAGCAGCCACGCCGAGGCTGCGGGCAGGAGCAACACCCCGAGAACCACGATCGCCACCAGCCAGGACGCGCCGCCCACTCCCAGCACGACCGGGCTCACCAGCGCCCACCACAAAATGAGTGCGCAGACCGCGCTTACTGCACCCGTGCGGTTGGCGAACCGCACCAGTCCAGAGAGCCGCGGCAGCCACCGCCCAAGGCGCCGTAGCGCTCCCGCCTGCTCGGCGTCCGAGAGGGCCTCCAAGGCCTCTGGCGCCGGCGCGTCTGCCACGCGTGCGGGTCCGCGGTCCGCCGCCAGAGGCCCGGCGTCGCGTTCGGGGAGAGCATCCCCCGGTGCCGGTGGCGAGGGCGCCGGTCGGCGCGGGCGAGAATCCAGAGGCATAGCGGCAGCGTTGTGAGGGCTTCGTCTACGCCGATCCAGCCTATGCAGTCCCCAGACCTCGCCGATTCCCTCGCCTCCGCCCACACCATCGCCGTCGTGGGCTGCTCACCTCGCGCGTACCAGACGAGTCACCGGATCGCGCAGTACCTCCTCGACGCGGGTTACCGGGTGGTCCCGATCAACCCCTTCCACGACGAGATCCTGGGCCAGACAGCGTACCCGGATCTCCAGTCGATTCCCGAGGAGGTCGAGATCGATATCGTAAACGTGTTCCGCCGCTCGGAGCACACAGAGGGCGTGGTACACGATGCCGCCGCACGCGCTGCGGCCACAGGCCGGCACCCGCTGGTCTGGACGCAACTCGGCGTCCACTCGCCAGAGGCCCAGGCCGCGGCCGAGGCTGCGGATCTCCCCTACGTCGCGGAGCGGTGCATTATGGTAGATCACCGCCGGTTCTTGGGATAGCCGCCCCAAATCAGCTCCGCCGGGCAGACCCTCCGTTTCCTCGTACGGGAAGCGAGGGAAGGGCCCAGGCAGGATGAGTCGGGCCTTCTGCCCTGACGAAGCCGTACCTCCCACCGCCGGGGGTGCAGGCCGTTCCTGCGTAGGCGTCTGCGCTGGCATCTTTGCCGACCTCTAGGGTTTACCCCTAGCCCTAGCCTGGGGCTTCACGGTCCTCGCTGAGCCTCTGGCGCCGGGGAGGACGGGGGCGGTGCGGTAGATTTGGGCTTTCCCCATCGTTCTCGTCATGACGCCATCCCCTGCGACAGAGCCCTCCGGTCGGATCAGCCGCCTGCTCGGCCACATTGAGCGCCTCGGAAACAAGCTCCCGGATCCGGCGATGCTGTTCCTGCTCTCGCTGATCCTCGTCTGGGTGCTGAGCGCCCTGCTCGCCGGCGTGGAGTTCAACGCCGTCAACCCGCGCGATGGCGAGCCGCTCCGCGTGCTGAACCTGCTGACGCCAGAGGCCCTCACGAGCTTTCTGACGAACATGGTGACCATCTTTACGTCCTTCGCGCCGCTGGGCGTGGTGCTCGTGGCGATGCTGGGCGTGGGCGTGGCGGACGCAGCCGGGTTTTTCAACACGAGCATCAAGCTCCTTCTCGGCCGGACGAGCACGGCGTTGCTTACGCCCGTCGTCGTCCTCGTGGGCCTGATCAGTCACAGCGCGGTGGACGCGGGGTACGTTCTCGTGATTCCGCTGGGCGGGATCATCTTCTACGCCGCCGGTCGGCATCCTCTGGCGGGCATCGCCGCGGCGTTTGCGGGCGTCTCGGGCGGCTTTAGTGCCAACCCCGTCCCCTCCGCCATCGACCCTTTGCTGCAGGGATTCACGCTGCCCGCAGCGCAGATCGTAGACGCGACGATCCAGGTCAACCCGCTCAACAACTACTACTTCACCGCCGCCTCCAGCCTGCTCATCATCGGCTTGGGCTGGATCATCACGGACCGCATCATTGAGCCACGGCTCAACGCGACCGCGCCCGTTGACGCCGACGCGGAGGAAGCGCCGGACATGGCCTCGTTCTCGCCGCGCGAGAAGCGCGCGTTCTGGGCGGCCTCTGGCGCGCTGGTGCTTGGCTTGGTGTTGCTCACGCTCACGCTGATCCCCGAAGGCTCGGCGTTCCGCGATCCCGAGACCGGCTCGCTGAACTCGTTCTCGGCGCCGATCATGCAGTCCATCGTGCCGCTGATCTTCCTGCTGTTCCTGATCCCCGGCGTGGTCTACGGGTTCGTAGCAGGCACGTTCAAGAACAGCAAGGACGTGGTGGACGCGATGACGAAGGCGATGCAGGGCATGAGCTACTACATCGTGATGGCGTTCTTCTGCTCGCTGTTCATCTACGCCTTCAGCACGTCCAACCTGGGCACGCTGCTGGCGGTCAAGGGCGCGGCGGGGCTGCAGGCGCTGAACCTGCCGGGCGGCGTCACCATCGTCGGCATCATCTTCCTGACGGCGTTCGTCAACCTCTTCGTGGGGTCGGCCAGCGCGAAATGGGCGCTGCTCGCGCCGATCTTCGTGCCGGTCCTGATGCAGGTCGGCATCTCGCCGGACCTCACCCAGGCGGCCTACCGCGTGGGCGACTCGTCGTCCAACATCATCACGCCGTTGATGCCGTACTTCCCGCTCGTCGTCGTGTACTGCCAGCGCTACGTCAAGAGCACCGGCATCGGCACGCTGACCTCGATCATGCTGCCGTACTCGGTCGCGTTCCTGGTCGCGTGGAGCGCGTTCCTGCTGCTCTACTGGGCGTTCGGGATCCCGCTCGGGCTGGGCGCCTCGTTCAGCTACGGCGGCTAGTCCGCCAGAGGCCTCTGGCGCGAGCGCGAGGGCGAGACGCCTGGCAGAGCCTTGCTACTCCCACGCCTGCTTAGCCCACGCCGTTCATAGGCGCGCATGACGCCAGAGGCCTACACGAAACGAGGGGCGCCCGAAGACGCCCCTCGCGAGGATGCGGCGCCAGAGGCGCCTGTCCTGCCTGGCCTCTGGCGAGGCGCTTATGCGGACTCAGGGATGAGCTCGTTGAGCAGGTGCTCGTTGCTCGGGCTGAGCTGGATCTGCTTGAGCAGCGCCTGCATCGCCTCCACGGGGTGGCGCGAGTTGAGCGCCCGCAAGAGGAGGTTCCGCTGCGCGGTGTGTTCCTCTGGGACAAGCCGCTCTTCGTTGCGCGTGCCGCTGCGGCGGATGTTGATCGCCGGGTAGACCCGCTTTTCTGAGAGCTCGCGGTCGAGCACGATCTCGGCGTTGCCGGTGCCCTTGAACTCCTCGAAGATCACGTCGTCCATGCGGCTGCCGGTCTCGACCAGCGCCGTGGCGATGATCGTGAGCGAGCCGCCGTTCTCGATGTTGCGGGCCGAGCTGAAGATCTTGCGCGGCATGAGCAGCGCGCGAGCGTCCAGACCGCCCGACATCGTGCGGCCGGAGTTGCCTCCGAAGAGGTTGAACGTGCGGCCGAGGCGCGTGAGCGAGTCCAGCAGCACGACGACGTCGTGCCCCTGCTCCACCATGCGTCGGCTGTACTCAAAGGCGAGCGTTGCCACGCGCACGTGGTTGTCCTCCCCGTAATCGTTGGAGGACGCGAACACCGTGGCCTCCGTGTTACGGCGGAAGTCCGTCACCTCCTCCGGGCGCTCGTCGATGAGCAGCGCGATCATCTTGATGCCGGGGTGGTTCTTCGCGAGCCCCTCCGCCATCTTCTTGAGCAGGATCGTCTTGCCCGCGCGGGGCGGCGCCACGATCAGCGCGCGCTGGCCCTTGCCAAGCGGCGTCACGAGGTCCACGACGCGCATCGACGAATCCGACGGGCTGGAGATGAGGTTGAGCTTCTCCTCGGGGTAGATCACCATCCCCTTCTCGAAGTCCTCCGTTCCCTCCCAGTCCTCCACGGGTCCATCCATGATGGAATCCACGCGGGTGACCTGCCACGCGCCCTTGCGGCCGGGCTTGATGATGCCGGTCAGCTTGACGCCGTCGCGGAGATCGTGCTTCTGGATCAGCGGTGGCGGCATAAAGGGGTCGTTGTCGCCCTTTTTCAGCGAGGTCGTGAACTCGCGGATGAAGCCGAACTTCTTGTCGCCGATCAGCTCCAGCACGCCCTCGAACTCCTGCCCGGGGTGGCCACTGTTCTGGTCCTGGCCTCCGCCCCCGCCTTTCTTCTTGTTGCGGTTACGGTTGCGGCGCCGTCCTCCACCTTCCTGGTCCTGGTTGCCGCCGCGGTTGTCGTTGCGGTTGCCCCGGCTGCGGCGGTCGTCGCCGTCGTTCTGCTGCCCCTGCGAGGAGTCGTCGCTGCGGCTTTCCGGCTCGTCGCCAGTGGCCTCGGCCACCTTGGGGTCATCGCTGGAGGCGACGGGCTCGGCGTCTACCTTGCGGCGGGTGCGCTTGCGCTTCGGCTTCTCGTCGGCCTCGCCAGAGGCCTCTGGCGCTGGCGCGTCGTCGCTGGACGCTTCGGGCTCAGCCTTCTTGCGCGAGCGGCGCTTGGGCTTCTCGTCCGCCTCTGGCGCGTCGGCGTCCTTGGCGGCGGCCTTTTTGCGAGGGGCGCGCTTTTTCGGCGTCTCCTCGGCGGCGTCCGCTTCGGGATCCGTCTTTTTCTTGCGTGGGGCGCGCTTGGGCTTCTCGGCCTCTGGCGCATCGTCGTCGGCCTTTTTGCGAGAGCGCGGCGCAGGCTTCTCGGCCTTGGCGCTGCTCGTCAGGTCGACGGTGGTAACGCGCGAGCGCGTCTTTTTGGGTTTAGGGGTTTCAGCGTCGGTGGCGTTCCCTTTGGCCTTGCCCTTGGGCGAGGTGGAAGCCTCCTGATCGACGGTGACCTTCGATTCGCGGCCGTCTTCGGCCTGCGTGTCGTCTGCCATGTATAGGATGGCTATGCGGTACAGTATGAAGTGCCACTGCTCGCCAGAGGCCCCTGCGGGGGAGACACCGGCGGTGCAGCGTGTTCGCGGCGGGAAGCTCCCGCGCGGGAAGAGGATGAGAGCGCCGGCGTGGACCTTCCCCGTGGGAAAAGACGGCCGGTAGCTGTCACGGTGCAGACCACGCCCTGGGGCGAGAGCTCTGCGACGGGGCCACGTCGTTCGTTCCGGTATGCCTCGCTCCGCGCGATGGCGTCGGTGTGACCCCGGCCCCGCCTCCTCGTCGATGGGCGGGGCGATCTTCTAGACGGTGGCCAAGATAGATGGTTTCGGCCCGTGCAACAACTCAGGGCGCCGATGCGCCTTCCTTCCCCTCCCCAGACGAACGCCTGTGCCTGATTTCTCTCTTGAACGCCTCCACTGGGCCGCAGGGCGCGAGCGCGTGGCCGGCGTGGACGAAGCCGGCCGCGGCTGCCTAGCAGGCCCCGTCGTGGCTGCGGCCGTGATCCTCCCACACGATGCCCGCCTCCCCGGCCTGGACGATTCCAAGGCGCTTTCCGCAGCGCAGCGCCAGAGGCTCCTCCCGCTGATCCGCGAGCAAGCCCTCGCGGTAGGCGTCGGCGCGTGCTCGCCGCAAGAGGTGGACGCCCTCAACGTGCTCTGGGCCGCGATGGAAGCCATGCGCCGCGCCCTCGCGGACCTCGCCGTGACCCCGGACGCGGTGCTGATCGACGGCAACCGCGTCCCGCCAGCGGCACAAACCGCCGGGGCCGAACCGCCAGAGGCCTCTGGCGCCGTGCCTTCGGCGCACGTGGAGGCTATCGTAAAGGGCGACGCGAAAAGCCTGAGCATCGCGGCGGCTTCGGTCGTGGCCAAGGTCACGCGCGACGAGGCAATGGTGGCGCTAGGCGGCGAGTTCGGCGCCTACGGCTTCGCGCAGCACAAGGGCTACCCCACCGCGCAACACTACGCCGCCCTGGCCGAACACGGGCCAACGATCCACCACCGCCGGAGCTTCCGGCTGACCCGCTAAGACCTATGACGTCCCGACATTCGATTCTCGCCGCCCTCCTCGCGCTTACGCCTCTGGCGCCCGCCCTCGCGCAAGAGGCCGCAGCCCCAGACGCGCAGGCCGCCGAGGCCTCTGGCGAGGTCTCGCCCGTTCTCTACCTCATGGAGGATGAGGACAGCCGCGTGTACCTCCTCGGCTCCGTCCACGTGTTGGACGAGGGTTCGTACCCGCTCCCCGCGAACGTGGAGGAGGCCTACGCTGATGCCGAGGCCGTCGCCTTCGAGATCGACATGAGCGACATGGCAGCCATCCAGAGCGCCGTGATGACGCGGGCGCAGTACGCGGATGGCCGCACGCTCCAGGACGCGATGGGCGAGAGCTTCGCCGCGCTAGAAGCACGCGTCGGCCCCGCCGCCACGCAGCTCTCCGGGTTTGAGCCGTGGGCCGTGCAGCTCACCCTCGTGCCTCTGGCGCTCCAGGGGACCGGGTACACCGCCACCAGCGGCGTGGACCAGCACTTCCTCGGCCGCGCCACCGCCGACGCCAAGGAGCGCCTCGCGCTGGAGACCGCCGACAGCCAGATGGCCATCTTCGACGGCATCCCCGAGGAGACGCAGGTGGAGATGCTTCTCGAGACGCTGAACGAGTGGGATGCGATGAGCGGTGAGATCGAGGGCCTGATCGCGGCCTGGAAGTCGGGCGAGGACGAGGCCATGGAGCCGTACTTCAACGACATCCCGGACTCCATCCGCCCGGCGCTGCTGCGCGACCGCAACGCGGCCTGGGTGCCGCAGATCGAAGCGATGCTGGCGCGCGAGGGCGAGGACGTACTGGTCGTCGTCGGCGCGGGGCACTTGGTGGGCGCAGACAGCGTGATCATGATGCTGCGCGAGAAGGGCTACACCCTTACGCGGCTCTAGCTCCCGGCCGTCGGCTGACCCCTAGGGCCTCTGGCGACGCCGCCAGAGGCCCGATCTGTTCATGGCGTGGCGGCTTCCGCGCCAAGCGGGCTCCTCAGAGCGCGCGCACGGCTTCTACGACGGCTCGCGCGACGGCCTCTGGCGACGCGTCGGCGTCTACCGTGAGGTCGGCGTGGGCGTAGGAGGGCTCGCGCTCATTCATCAGCTCGCGGATCCTCTGGCGCAGCGGCGCGCCCGCCAGAGGCCGCCCGTCGTCGCCCCACAGCATCGGCCGGTCGCCGGCGGAGCCGACGCGGCGCGCGACGGTCTCGGGCGAGGTGCGCAGCCACACGACGGTCCCAGCACCCTTCGCGAGGTCCATGGCGCCCGGTTGCACGAGGGAGCCGCCGCCAGAGGCGATCACGTGGCTCTCCCCGCGCGTGGTCTCCTCCAGCGCTTGGGCCTCTGCTTTTCGGAACGCTTCCGCGCCGCCCTCGGCGAAGATCTCCGGGATGGACTTTCCTGTCCGCACCACGACGAGCCAGTCGAGGTCGAGAAAGCGGTAACCCAACGCGTCCGCCACCAGCGGGCCGACGGTGCTCTTGCCGGAGGCCATAAAGCCAGTGAGGTAGACGCGAGGGGTCATGCGGGGGACGGGGAAGGTGGACAGAAGATCGCGGTTGGGCGGGCCTCTGGCGCTCTGGGGGTGATGCGTACTGCGTGATGCGTAAGGGGTGGCCGCGAGGGGTTCTGCCGGCCGAGGCCAAATTCTGAGCCGTTCGGCGCCCCGGAGGCCTCTGGCGCCAGAGGCGGTCGGAACTTTTCAAGGGCCGCGGAGCCTTACGCATCCCGCATCCCGCATCCCGCATCCCGCATAGCCTGTGGCCCGCACCCGCCTCTTGATCGAATACGACGGCACCGAGTTTTCCGGGTGGCAGACGCAGCCCGGAGCGCGGACCGTCCAGGGGGAGATCGAGCGCGCGCTGACCGTCATCATGGGAAGCACGCCCCCGTTTATGGGGTCCGGGAGGACCGACGCCGGGGTTCACGCCAGAGGCCAGGTCGCGCACGTCGACACGCCTGAGCCGGTCGACGCGTTTCGCTTACGGGGCAGCCTGAACGGCCTGCTCCCGGAGTCCGTCGCTGTGCTCGGCGTGGAGCCCGCGCCAGAGGACTTCCACGCGCGGTACAGCGCGCGGCAGCGCACGTACCACTACCACGTCGCAACGGCGCCCCGGGCCCTGGATCGCCTCTGGCGCACAACCCTCCGCTCCACACCCGACGTGGAGACCATGAACGAGGCCGCTCAGGCGCTTCTGGGCACGCACGAATTCTCCTCCTTCTGCCGCACCCGCTCGGAGACGACCAACCGCGTGTGTACCGTTCACCATGCCCAGTGGGTGCCCGAGGCGCGAGAGGGCGATTGGCGCTTCGAGATCCAAGCCAACCGGTACGTGCACGGCATGGTGCGCGCGATCGTCGGGACGCTGCTGGAGATCGGGCGCGGCCGCCGAGAGGCCGATAGCATTCCCGACCTTCTCGCCTCTGGCGACCGCCGCCTCGCGGGTCCCGCGGCGCCCGCTCACGGCCTCGTGCTGCACCGCGTCGAGTACGACGCGCCCGTCTTTACCCCTACGTTCGCATGATCCGATTCTCGCCAGAGGCCTGCGTCTCGCTTCTCGCCCTCTTGCTCCTCGCGGGCTGCGACCGGCCCATCGTCGGCTCCATCGCGCCTGAGATCGAAGTGGTCTCGCCGAGCCTGACCGAGGTGCAGACGGGCACGCGTGTGCTGCTCCAGCTTTCCGTAGAGTCCATCTCCGGCGTTGACGACGTGCGCGTCAACGGCGCTGAGGCCACGCAGAACGACGTGACGGGGCTATGGGAGATCGAGGTCGACCTCCTCTCGGGCGCCAACACGTTTTTGCTGGAAGCGTTCTCGAACGAACAGACGGCCTCTCGCGAGGTCGACCTGATCCGGGCCAGCGTCGGGGTGCGCGCCGCGGGCGTGGTCCTATTCGAGCCGCGTGCGGACCATACCGCGACCGCTCTCACCAGCGGCGTGCTTCTCGCGGGAGGAATCGGATCTAGCGGAGACGTGCTCTCGACCGCGCAAGTGATCCGCGAGTCCGGGCCGCTCACCTTCGCGCTCAGCGATCCAGCCGCTCTCCAGTCGCCGCGCACCGGCCACACCGCCACCGCCCTCCCCGACGGACGCGTGCTGCTCCTCGGCGGTACGTCTACGCCAGAGGCCTCTGGCGTGGACTCGTTCGTCGGCACGCCAGAGATCTACGACCCGGAGACGGACACCACGAGCCCCGTGTTTACCCGCCGCACTCAGAGCCGCCGGAGCGGGCACACCACGGTGCTGCTCACGCGCGAGGGCCGCGTGTTCCTGTACGCCCTCGGGGGCCAGGCGCCGACGGGCTCTACCACGAACCCCGTCGCGGCGAGCAATACGCTGGACGTGCTAGAGCTCAAGACCACCTCCACCGCCGATACGCTGGTGACGCTCACCCCGGGAGGCGGCGCCGGCGGCGGCGCGCGGTACGCCGACGCCACCCAGCTCGTGCTCACGACGACCGCCACACAGGTCGTTACCATCGCGACCGGGTTCGACGCCACGTCCGAGCCGCCCTCCGCTTCTGCGACCCGTTTTTTCTACACCGCTCCCGGCTCCCAATACCCGTTCGATGTCAACGTGGGCTCGGTGGGTCTACCGCTCGAACCCCGCACCTCGGCCGCTGGCATCAGCCTGGGCAACTCGCTCGCGTTGCTCGCGGGCGGCCGTGACGCCGCCGGTGCGCCTCTGGCGTCGCTGGAGGTCTTCGCGGACCGCTCTGGCCGGTTCCTCTCCGTCCCCGCTGCACTCGTGACGCCTCGCTACAGCCACACTGTAACCCGCGCGCCGAGCGGCCGTATCCTCGTGATCGGAGGCCGCAACGCCAGCGGCCAGGCCCTCTCCACCGTGGAGGTGCTCACGCTCTAACCCGTCCGTTCATGCTGATCCAGCGCCTGCTCCAACTCCTGCTGATCGCCATCGTGGTGATGGTGGCCCTCGCCCTGTTGGGCGTCGTGCTCAAGGTGAGCGTGGCGCTGATCAAGCTCGCGTTGCCCGTCTTGGTGGTGCTGCTCGTGGTGGCGGCGCTGCTGCGGTTCGTGGAGTTGCTCCAGAAGAAGAGGCGGTAGAGGCCTCTGGCGTGGCCCAGGAGAACAGACCCGCGAGGTAGCTTGGAAGCCCTTCCAGCCCCGTGTCTCGTGTCCGATCTCCCGCTCCACATCACCTCCGAAGTCGCCCCGCTCCGCCAGGTGCTCGTCCACATCCCGGGCGACGAGATGGCGCTCGTCTCGCCGGAGAACCGCGACGAGCTCTTGTTCGACGACATCCTGTTCGCCGAGGAGGCCCGCCAGGAGCACGAGGTCATGACCACGCTGTTCCGCCGCTTGGTCGGCCACGACGACGCGGTGTTGGAGCTGTCCGACTTGGTGCTGGAGGCGTTCGAGACGCCAGAGGCCCGCACGAACTACGTCGAGGAGCTGATCGGGCTCGTGCCGGAGCGCAACTTCGAGGCGTACCAGTCCGAGCTCGCGGACCTCGACGCGGCGGCGCTGCACCGCTTCGCCTTTACCGGACAGGCGCCGTTTCCGGTTAGCGCGCATCCGCTCCCAAACCTGCTGTTCACGCGCGATCTCGCGGCGGTCGTCGGCGACCACGTGGTTCTCAGCACGGCGGCGCGCTCAGCGCGGCGCCCAGAGAGTGCGCTCATCCGGACGGTCTTCAACTTCCACCCGCGCTTTGAGGCCTCGCGCCAGAGGCTGATCGAGCTCCCGGAAGAGGTCTCGTTCGAAGGCGGCGACCTGCTCGTGGTCTCGGACAAGGTGGTGCTGATCGGGCAGAGCGAGCGGACCAGCCTCGGCGGCGCCGTACAGGTGGCGCGGGAGCTTCTGGCGCGGACCGCCATTGAGCACGTTATGGTGGTGAACCTGCCGAAGCGGCGCTCGTGCATGCACCTCGATACGGTGTTCACCTTCGCGGACGAGGCCACCTTTGTCGTCTTCCCGCCCATCATCGAGGGCTACACGGACAACGTCTACGACCTGTCCTCTGGCGACCGCGACGGAGAGTTCACCATGCGCGTCCACACCAGTCTGCACGCCGCGCTGGAGGAGGTCATGGACCGAGAGGTCACATTCATCCCTTGTGGCGACGACCCGATCAGCCAGCAGCGGGAGCAGTGGACCGACGGCGCCAACCTCTTCGCGATCCGCCCCGGGCTCGTCGTGGG
Source organism: Rubricoccus marinus (assembly GCF_002257665.1). Classification (NCBI taxonomy): domain Bacteria; kingdom Pseudomonadati; phylum Rhodothermota; class Rhodothermia; order Rhodothermales; family Rubricoccaceae; genus Rubricoccus; species Rubricoccus marinus. The sequence goes on from NZ_MQWB01000001.1 coordinate 3,032,410, forward strand.
CTACACGCGCAACCGCGAGACGTACGCCAAAATGAAGGAGCACGGCTTCCGCATCGTGGACGCCGAGAGCTTCCTGAAATACCACGGCGATGGCGATCTGCCCCAAAACGACAAGATCGCGATCCGCCTGGAGGGCAACGAGCTCTCGCGCGGCCGTGGCGGCCCTCGTTGCATGACGATGCCGCTCGTCCGCGCCTAGCCGCCAGAGGCCTCTGGCGTAAAAGGCGGACTTGTGTTTCGTGAGAGGCGGACCCGAGCGGCCTCTGGCGCCGTTGGGCACCCGCACGCCTGATCTCACTATGTCGCTCCGATCCCTTCTCGACCCCGACCGCCGCTGGATGCGCCTCGCCCTGAGCGAGGCCGAACGCGCCGCCGAAGCGGGCGAGGTGCCCATCGGCGCGGTCGTCGTCAAAGGCAGCACGATCGTGGGGCGCGGCCACAACCAGGTGGAGACGCTGGGCGACCCGACAGCGCACGCTGAGATGCTTGCTATCGGCGCCGCGTGCCAGACCGTGGGGAGCAAGTTCCTGGACGGTTGCACGCTGTACGTGACGCTGGAGCCCTGCCCGATGTGCGCGGGCGCGCTCGTGTGGTCACGCCTGGAGCGCCTCGTCTACGGCGCATTCGACGAGAAAGCCGGCGCCGCTTCCACGCTGTACGACATTCCGCAGGACCCGCGCCTGAACCATCGCGTGGAGACCGTCACCGGCGTGATGGCCGAGGAATCCGCAGACCTGCTCCGGCGCTTTTTCGCCGCCCGCCGCCCGGGGGCCTCTGGCGACGGCGTGTAGCGGGGACTGGGGACTGGGGACTGGGGACTGGGGACTGAAGCTGCGTATCCACGCCTCTGGCGCCAGAAGCACCCTCGCTTTTCGAGGTCCCTTGGCAACGCAGGCGCGGCTACGGCGTAGATCCGAGTATGCAAATCCAAGACTCGCCAGAGGCCGTCGACCTTCTCGCCGTGGGCGCTGGGCCCATCGGGCTCGCGTGTGCCCTCGCGGCCAAGCGGGCCGGCCTCACCGCCCGCGTCGTTGAGAAAGGCGCGATCGTCAACTCTCTCGTGGGCTACCCCACGCAGATGGAGTTCTTCTCCACGCCCGAGCTGCTGGAGATCGGGGGGCATCCTCTGGCGACGACATTGTACAAGCCGCGCCGCGAGGAGACCATCGACTACTACCGCACGGTCGCGCAGCGCGAGAGGCTCGACATCCGGTTGGGCGAGCGCGTGCTGGGCGTAGACGGAGAAGCCGGTGACTTCACCGTCCGCACCAGCAAAGGCGAACACCGCGCACGCGCTGTCGTCGTCGCCAGTGGCTTTTTCGACCAGCCCAACCTGCTCGGCGTCGAAGGCGAGGACCTGCCTCACGTCACGCACTATTACAAAGAGCCGTACCCGTACAGCGGGCGGAACGTCGTCGTGATCGGTGCCAAGAACTCCGCCGCCAAAGCCGCGCTGGAGTGCAACCGCCACGGCGCGAACGTCACGCTCGTCATCCGCGGCGAGGACGTCGGCCCAACGGTGAAGTACTGGATCCGCCCCGACCTCGTCAACCGCATCACGGACGGCGCCATCGCGGCGTACATGCGCACAACCGTCGAGCGCATCACGCCAGAGGCCGTCCACGTCACCACGCCCGACGGGCCTCTGGCGATCCCGGCCGACGCCGTCCTCGCGCTCACGGGCTACCACCCGGACTTCTCGTTCCTGCGCGATCTCGGGATCGAGTTGGAGGGCGAGGCGCTCGTTCCCCACGTCGACGAGTCCACGATGGAGAGCAACCGCCCTGGCATCTACCTCGCTGGAACCGTGTGCGGGGGGTACAACACCAGCCGGTGGTTTATCGAGAACGGCCGCATCCACGCCGCGCGCATCGCCGCCCACCTCTCGGGTCAGCCGGCTCCCGAGTTGGAAGAGAGAGGGCAGCCGTAGCGCCTCTGGCGCCAGAGGCCTCTGGCGTCAGCGGATTCCGTTCTGTTGCAGGATGCCGAGCACTTGCTGCGCGGTCTGCTGCTGCGGGTTGATCTGCAGCGCCGTCCGCGCGCTTTGTAGAGCGCCCTGCGCGTCGTTCTCGTTGAGGAGGTAGAGCGCGAGGTTCGCCTGTGCGTTCGCGTTACGGGGGTCCGCCTGCACGGCCCGTCGGAACAGAGCCGCAGCCTCCCCGGTCTGGCCCTGCTGCGCCAGAAGCACCGCGAGGTTCGTCAGGGCGTCTGCCTGCCGGGGCTCCAGCTTGATCGCCTCGCGAAGCGCCTGCGCTGCGCCCTGGACATCGCCCGCTTTCGCGAGCGCGCCACCCAGAAGCGTGTGCGCCTCCACCTGCCACGGCTCCTCCTGGATCGCCGCGCGGTACTGCGCGATGCCGTCTGGAATCCGCCCCTGCGCTTCCAACAGGCGCCCAAGGTTGGTGCGGATGTCGGACGCAGCCGGCTGGATGTCGAGCGCCTGCCGGTACAGCTTCTCCGCCTCGCTGGCGCTCCCGCCAGAGACCTCCAGCGCTTGCGCAAGCGTGTTGAGCCGCTCCGGATTGGCCTGGAGTTCGATCGCCGCACGGAGCGGCTGAATCGCGCCTCTGGCGTCCCCTGTCTGAAGCCGCGCGAACCCGAGCAAGAACTGAGCTTCGCCCGCTCCCGTCGGCTCATCCAACGCGCTCTCCAGCATCGCGAGCCCACGGCGGAACGCGGGCGATCCACCGCTCTGCCGTGCGAATACGATGTACGCGATGCCGCGCAAGGCCTCATCGCCCTCGTCCCGCTCGTAGTACGGCACCAGTTCGGACTCCGCGCCAGAGGCCACGCCCGAAATCGCGTCATCGCGCACCACGCGGATCTTGTGGTCGGTAAACGATGCGTGCGGCGCGTCCTTTGCCGTCACCTTCGGCATGTGGCACGAAAAGCAGTTGGCCTCTGGCGCGTGCTGCTCCTTCAACTCGCCCGAGGCCATCTGGCCCTGAAGCGCATCAGGCGCGTGGCACGTCTGGCATGTGGAGTTGAAGTACTCCGGCCCTTTGTCTTGGAACCCCTCGTGTGGATTGTGACACGTCACGCAGTCCATCGATACGGACTCCTGGAAGCAGGCGCTCTCTTTCATCCGGTCGGAATGAGAGATCACGCTGACCTCGTTCGGGTCGGTGTTCGTCAGCGAGAAGATGGCGCGGTGCGCCGCCAGAGGCATTCCTGGCCGGTAGCTCGTCGCGGTTTGCCCCTCACGGATGACCGAGACCTCGCCGCTCAGGTGGCACTGCTGGCACACATCAAGCCGGAGATCCGTGCTGAGCCACTTCGGGTTCACGATGGTGACATCCATCGAGTCGGGCGCCTCCTCTTCTGCCGTCCGGGCCTCTACGTGCAACTCGCCCGGCCCGTGGCACTGCTCGCACCCGATCCCGCTGGCGAGCGACGCGTACTTCCCGTCGGTGTACGGCACGTACTCGCTCGTGCCGTTGTGGCACGCCATGCACCGATCTGGAATGGCTCGCGAGAAGCGCGCGTTGTTCTGGTCGTACCCGGGGCTCAGTGCCCACACGCCAGAGGCGCCCCCACTGTCGTCGCGTGTGTACCACGTCAGCGGCAACTCGTACAGCCTTCCGTTCTCCTCGGAGAGGTACGTCCGGGCAGCAGATCCGCTCCCCACCACGTAATCCATCGTCCGCGTCAGTTGGTGCGAAACGCTCCCATCCGGTTCCACGCGGCGCTCCTCCTGCACAAATCGCCCTCCCTCTCGTTTCGCCACGTACTCAAACCCCGATGCGGCGTGCCGAACCACGACGCCGGAAAAGTCCTCGACCGCGTTGTCCTCCGCCAGAGGATAGAACGACTGCGCCATGCCGTGCGTGGCGTAGCTCGCGTATAGCTCCTCGTGGCACGTTCCACACGTCTCGTTGCCTACGTACTGGACCTCTGGCGCGAGGTTGAGAAACTCCTGGCCCGCATCTACTCCTTTCGGATTCAGACACGCTGCCAACCCGAAGACGAGTACGATGAAAGCGAGTCCGAGCGCGAGCGGGCGCATATGTGCGTGGGGCGTGTGAGGCCTCTCCTCACGAGGCCCATCAAACTACAAAAGGCGGCCCCGGCATGAACCGGGGCCGCCCTTGAATGCTCGATCAGCTGTCAGGCTAGATGCCGACAGAGACAGAGAACATGTTCACGTCGCCGAACACGTCCGAAGGACGGTAGGCGTAGTCAACCTTGAGGGACGTGGTCTGAACGTCGAGGTTCAGGCCAGCACCCACGTTCCATCCGCGCCAGAAGTCCTGGTCGTTGTCCGCGGTGATGTTGAAACCACCACGGGCGTACACCAGGCTCGCATAGCCGAGCTCGAGGCCCGCGCTGTACTGGTCCTGGTCGTAGGAGATCGAACGGAAGTTCGCCATTCCGGACACGGACACGTCACCAGCGAACTGGCGGGTGTACGCAGCGCCGAAGTTCAGCACCGATGGAAGCTGTGCCGGGAGATCGTCGATCTCGCCTGCAATCGTTCCGGGTCCGTTGGGACCGTTGTTCGGCGTGCTACGGCGGAGGCCGTCACCACCGAAGGTCATCTCCTGACCCAGGTTCTTCAGGCTGACTCCGAAGCGGAGACCTGACTCCGGCACCACGTAAGTGATGCCGGCGTCGAAGGCCAGTCCGTTTGAGTTGACGTTGTCAATCGTACGTCCGAGAGCCTTCAGCGTCGCGCCCGCACCGATGCGGTCCGTGAACTGACGGCTGTACGTAGCGCCGAATGAGTACGTCGACGCGTCGTACGTCTCGAGAGCGTTCGGGTTGGTGTCCGGCCGCTCCTCCGAGGTACGGGCGATATCGCCGTAGTCCCAAGAGGTGAGCGTCAGAGCAACGCTGTTCGCGCCAAACTTCTGAGCGACTCCGAAATAGTTGATGCCGATGTCCTCGACGTAATCCATCCGGCTGAACATGACGCTCGTGCCGTTGGATGCGAGGATAGCAGCAGGGTTGCTTTGAGCGGCTTCGACACCTGAAAGGTTGTCGAGTCCACTCGTGAGGGTATTGCCGAGAGCAACCGTGCGGGGTGTAACAGGGACGAGGAGTTCCTCCATCGCCTGTGTACCTGCCCGGTCGTCCTGCGCGGAAGCACCCGGAGCAAAGAGCCCTGTAAGGCCCAGCCCAGCGGCGCAGAGTGCAAGGATTCTGGTTTTCATGGTCTGATGTGTGCGTTGAGGTCAGTAAGCGACCGGGCTCTAGAAAACGGTGATCTGGGTCCGGCGCTGTACGACTCCGAGCTTGAGCGTCCGCTCACCAACTCCTTCCACGTCAACGTGGATGAGGTACATGCCACTCGCGACCGGCAGGTTGTTCTCCGTTTCGAGGTTCCAGTCGAGGGACCTGCTCGAACCCTCCTTGCGGAGCGTCTTCACCAGCGTTCCTGCGACCGTAAAGACGCGAATCGTCGAGGCCTGCTCCGGGAGGTTCGTGAAGCGAACCACGCGGCTCAGGTTACCCGTCTCGTAGGTCGAAGCACCCAGGTACGGGTTAGGAACCACCTGGATGTTTTCGAGCGCTGCAACAGCGTCCTCTGCAGATCCAGCGAGAAGCTGGTTGCCGGAGGTGTCGAGCGTGAAGACATCACCGGGCTGGTTCGGCTTCGACGTCGAGAGGCGGAAGATTGTGCCTTCCTCCGGGAACGCGAACTGATCGAACGCACCAGCAACCTCGGTGTCGCCACCGTTCCACCACACGAGTGCGGAACGCAGCAGAGAAGCTCTTCCGTTGTCAACCAACGGAGCAGCTGCAGCTGGGTCCGACTGAATAGCGGCTACGATCGCGTTGTATCCGCTCTCGCCTGGCGTACGGTCCTGAGGAATGATCCAGGTGATTCCGTCCGTGTACGGGTCGTTCGTCAGGCTAGACATCTGGCTATCGCCAGAGCAGCAACCAAACGTTCCCTGGATACCAGGGGTGTTGATGAAGCTGAATGCCTGACCACCTGGCGCAACGCTGAAGTCCAAGTCGAAGATCGTCGGGAAGTACCGGACGTCATCGCTCGTGTCATCTGGGGTTGCAATGCCCGTGTTCCAGAGCTCGAACGGCACCTCGATCAGGATCGGAGGCCCAAACGTTGTACCGCTGTAAATCGCAGCGTAGTTGGTCTCGCCCGTGAAGCGGATCTCCCAGTCGAACGGGACAACGCTGTCCTCACGAGAGGTTCCGATTCCACCGACGTTCTCGTTGAACTCGTCGAGTGTGTGCCCCGTGAGAGCCTCGGCAGGCCCCACGAAGTACCGACGGTTGTTCGTCGACTGCTGCGTTCCCGCAACAGGGTCGATACCACCAGGAGTGGGATACCCGGCGAACGCAGGAGCGGCTGGGTGCAGCAATGGACCGGCTGCGTTCTGGATCGTCGCGAAGTTCGTGAACTCCGGCGCAGGTCCCTGAACGCTGAAAGACAGACCGTCGATCACGGCAATGTTGCGCCCCTGGGGGACGGCCGTGCTATCGCGGTCGTAGTACTCCCGTCCGTCCAGCGCAACACGTCCAGTCGTCGCGTTGATGATGCTGTAGGTGGTGCTGCCGTCGTCCTCGTTCGTAAAGAACTCGACACGGTAGGTGTCACCCGTTACAGCAGTTGGGTCAACGATGGTTGCGGAGACCGTTCCCTCACCAACCTGCTGAACCGCCACGCCCTGAAGCTCATCGGCGAACTGGGACTGAGTCCGGTTGCCGCTGGTGAGAGCAGACGGACGAGCCGTGATCTGCGTCGGCGAGCTCTCGATCACCTTCGGCGTGGACTCCTCGTTGAAGGAGTACGCTGAGACGCCATAGTAGTAATCCGTGTAGTTCGTGACGTTCTGGATCCGGTACGAGTACTGGATGCCGGAGTCCGTTCCACGAGCGACAACCTTGGGAGCGAGATCGCCGAGATCGCCGTCGAAGACGAGGTCGATCACGCGGGTCACGCCGTTGACGATATCGTACGTGGCGACCAACTCGCGAGCGGACTCGTCGAAGTCGGACGTTGGGTAGCGATAGATGTTGAAGCCTTCGAAGTTGTACGTGTTGTCGTCAACCTCCTCGGGGTCGAGGAGAACGTCCACTGCTTCAAAGCGGGCGAGGTAGTTCGCGTTGTTCGAGGGGTATCCCCACACGAGCGTCGTTTCACCATCCTGGCTGATTGCCTCGAGGCAGTTGCCCGATCCGGGCGCGAGAACGTCGCTTCCGGGCTGGCACCTAGGGGGTGCTGGAGGCGGTGGAGCGAGCTTGAAGTCGTTGTCGTAAGCCGTTTGCGCGAGGCGGTCAGCCGAACGCAGTGCCGTGATCGAGCTGAAGCGGTCAGCTCCCTGTGCGAACACGATTCCGAACACGATGTCCTGGGGATCGTTGCGCTCGAGCGTGAACGGACCCGTGTGGATCACCAAGCGACGGTCACCCGCAGGGTTCGACGTGCCATTTCCATCGATGTTGACCTCGCTCCAAGTCTGCCCCGTTACAGGGTCGCCTGGGAAGGCAAACTTCGTGATCGGGAACGTCGTCGGCTGCTGGTATCCCGTGCCATTGGCACGCATTGGAGAGCCATCACCCCACAGTCCCTGCATGTAGAAGTACATCTGCTGTCCCGTGACGGGGTCACCGGTCGTCGTTGGAGACGATCCGTTGATGAAGTACGAGAACGCAGTAGCATCGAGAGTATCCGTTCCAACGATCGGACCCTGGAAGAAGTCATAGCCTGCAGCCGGGGGGGCTTCGCCATAGACCTGATCTGCAGGGTTGGAGTTGTACACGTAACCCAAGCCCAACTCCTGATCGTAAGAGACGTAGTCATCACCTGCGTCGCCGAGGTCCGGGTCGGAGAAGACCGAGATGTACGTCTCTTCAATCGGAGTTGCCCCCTTGTTGATGATCCGGTAGCGGTAGAACGTCGTCTCTCCCAGCGCGTCAGCGCGGGAGAAAGAGAACGCCAACACCTGGACCTCAATTCCGAGGGGGTCCGTGGCCTGCACCGAGTGCTCGTTGCCCACGTCGTTCATGACCCAGAAGATGCCCTGGTCACCGATGATCTCGGGGCGGTCTCCACCCGCGAGGTTGTAGTTGCCCTCGATACCATCTCCGTCAATGACGGGTGCACCGATCTCAAACGGCCAATCCTCGAGATCACCCGTCTCAGCGAGACCTGCTTCGTAGTTCGCGATGTTGGTGCGCGTTACGCTGTAGATCTCGTCATATGCACTACAGTTGTTCGGGTTGACGGGACGGCCGTCGTTGCCGAGCGGTCCAGGCCAGAAGTTGAAGTTGCTGTAGCGAGATCCGGCAACACGAAGGTCACCGTTGATCTTGCCACCCACCCAGATGCCAGACGCGAAGATCGGAGAGTTCTCCGATGCCTTCGGGGCCAAGTATCCGTCTCCGTTTGTGGTGGTGTTTCCGAAGAAGAGGCTACCCGTGTTAAAGACACGAGCAAAAATGTTGTTGATGTCGAGATCGGCTTCAGCCGTTCCCAACGTGCAGTTCCCAGGAGTCTGAGCTGCTGTTGTAGGCGCCAGCACTCCTGCTAGAAGCAAGAGGAGGAGCGTGGTCGCGTGTCGAGTGCGAACCATAGGATCAGTTTTCGTAGGTAATGACGACGGCGAGAACTGGCCTGAGCGTTGGATGCTCAGGCCAGTTTGTTCGCGTGCTGTCTAGAAGTCGAAGAGGAGACCGAGACGGATCTGCCGCGGTGAGCCGTAGAAACGGCCGGCACCGGAGGACTGCTGTCCTCCAACGTTGACAGGACCACCCGTGTAGGCCTGGTAGTTGAACAGACGTCCCGGCGTGTCCAGCTGGCTTCTGCCAGCGGCCGTGTTGACGAAGCCATCTTCGTTCGGCAGGCCAGTAGACCGGTACACAGCGAGGACGTTCTTCGTGTCCAACAGGTTGATCACGGAGACGTACGCCCGGACTCTCGAATCGCTGAACCCGAGGTTGAACGCGCGGTCCACCCGGAGGTCGAGGCGAGTCGTTGCGGGCAGCTCTGCACCGTTGATGGTGCCATCTACGTTCTCGGTGAACGAGTCACCCACGTTGAAGCGAGTGTTCCTCTGCAGGCGGGTGTAGCGAAGGCCACTTCCGAACTGACCGATGAGGTTGACTCCGAAGTTCTCGAGAGCGCGAACGCCACCGAGCATTGGGCCTTCACCTGCGCCGAAGCGGTAGTCCAGGCTCACGTTTGCCGTGTGACGCTGATCGAAGTCAGACGGGCTGATGAACTGCGGGAAGTAATCTCCACGCCATGCAGCCGTACCGGTCGAGTTCGCGTCCGAACCCGTTCCCTGTGCGAAGGAAAGCGTGTAGTTCGCGTTGATCGACAGGTTGTTCGTCCGGCGCAGATCGAAGTTGAGCTCTGCACCCTGCGTCGTCGTGAAGTCCGCGTTGAAGTAGGTGGAGTAGGCGGGGAAGCCACCCGTCACCTGACGCACGGAGATCTTGTTGTCCTGCGTACGGTAGAAACCGGACATGCTTAAGGCAGCACGCTCACCGATACGCTGGCGGAAGCCGAGCTCGTACTGCGTTGTCCGCTCTGGCTCCAGCGTCGGGTTCGACGTGCGCTGCTGGCCGTCGAGCTCTTCGAAGGATGCGAGCGTGGCGAACGCGGCCTCGGTTGGGCGCTGCGACGTCACGTTGTAGCTCGCGAAGAAGAGCGCCCGGTCGGTTACCGGGAAGCTGACTCCAACGCGGGGCATGAACGTTGCCTGTGGCGTGTACTCCTCGAACACCGTCGAACGCGGAGCGTCGATGGAGCGGACCTGACCACGGTTTGTCGTGATGATCTGGTCTGCAACGACGTTCGTGCCTTCGGCATCGTAGAAGTTGCCGTCGGTGTCGCGGTATCCAACGACGTTGTCGCCGTTGTAGTAGACAGCGAAGTCACTCTCAATACCTGCGGGAGCCGTCATGTCACCCACGCGCTGGATTGGCGTCGGTGCGTAGATGTCCTTGAGCTGCAGCGTGTTGTTGTCGAACACGTCAGCGCGGAAACCGAGCTGAATGATCAAGTCCTGGAATTCGATCTTGTCCTGGATGTAGCCAGCGTAGTAGCGCGGGCGGTACGCGTCCAGGTTTGTGTTGCTGCGGTTGCCGTCAGCGTCCGGGAAGTATCCGTCCACGCTCTGATCGTTGACCTCCTCCGTACCGTTGAAGTTGAATCCGTAGTAGGAGACACGGTTGCGGAGGGTGCTGTACGGGATCTGATCGTAGCTGGTGATTCCGTCTGGGAAGCCCTCGATGGTCTGCTCTGGACCGTCGTCGTCGTTCACGAACCGGGAGAGGCTGTAGCCACCGATGCTGAAGAAGCGCCGGGTGTCCTGCTGGTACTCACCACCGAACTCGAGCTGGTGGACGCCCACCTGCGTGGTCGCGTTACCGGAGAAGCGGTAGCGCTGGTTGTGCGACTTGGAGTACCCCGTGTTCGTTACGCGGCCTGGAAGGCTGAACGTGTAGCCGAACAGCGAGCCAGGGCGGCCTCCGCCGTCCTCGTCAAACTGCTGGACGTAAACGGGTTCCTCCGTACCGGGCTCGTTGCGGAACACGTAGTACCGCTGCGCAACCTGGTTTGCCGGAGAGTTGAGATCGCCGTACTGCAGAACATCGTTGATGTCTGAAGAGAAGCCATCTGGGTATGAAACGCCCTGGTTGTCCTGGAACTCGCCCTGAATCTGGTAGAACGCGGAGTTCGACAGACGCTGAAGGAAGGTTCCGTAGAGGCGGTAGCTATCCGTTTCGTTACGCTGGAACGTCTCCCGGTTGTAGAGGGAGTTGGTGAAGCTGAACGGCTCGCTGCGCGACGTTGCAAGACCACCGCCCAGGCGGAGGTTGACAGCACCCAGGTCGAAGTTCAGGTTTCCGTTCAGCGTGACGTTCGTGTTCGGATCACGCTTGCCACGAACGAGGTCGAAGTCGCTCGCGGTAAAGTTCTCGACGCGGTTGACGGGGCTGCCGTTTGCGATCGTCGAGCCTTCGCCGATGATGTTGTTCGCGAGCAGGAGCGCCTGAAGGGAGTCCTGACCGATCGGTCCGTCGAGGCTGCGGATCAGCTCGATGGGGAAGTTGACAAGCTCCTCCTCTCCCTGTGCGTTCGTGATGCGCAGAGCCTGAGGGGTCGCCTGGATGCTCTCGTAGAGATCATCTTTGAGGCGGTACGTGTCGATTCCGTATGGGCTGTTGTCCTCGGTGTAGCCGTACTCCCCAGAAAGGAAGAAGCCAACACGGCCCGGAGCGATAGGACCGCCCAGGGAGAGAGACGCAAGGTTGTCGCCGAAGGAATCAAGGCCCTGGCTCGTCACGACCTCGGCGGAGCCGAAGAAGTCGGAACGGCCCGTCTTGGTCGTGATCGAGATCACGCCAGACTGGACATCGCCGTACCGGGCAGGGATCGTTCCGATGAGAACCTCCTGCTCCTGAATGGCCTGCTGGTTGACACCGAGAAGGCCCGTCACGCGAACACCGTCCACGTAGTAGGCGACCTCTTCTCCACGACCACCGCGGATGTTGAGCGTGCTCGTGTTGTCTGCAGAGACGACACCGCCCTGGAGGGCCGTGACGCCAGCCACGCTACGAATCGGGAGGTTTTCAAGGTCCTCTCCTGAAACGACGCGAGGAACGCCGATGGCGTCCTGCTGGATGATCGGCCGCTCGTAAATGACTTCGACCGTTCCGAGCTCGCTGCCTCCGAGTTCGAAGCTGACTTCTCGGGTCGCTCCGCTGTTGATGTCGACACCTTCAAGCGTGAGCTCCTGGTATCCAGCGAAAGACGCGGTGACGTTGTAAGTGCCGACGGGGACACCGATGATGCGGAATTCGCCGTCGAGGTTGGTTGCGGCGCCAAGTGTCGTGCCTTGAACGACGACGTTGGCTCCAGGAAGAGTATCCCCGGTCTGGGCGTCAGTGACGCGACCAGCGAGGGTGCCTGAGTTCTGTGCCAGGGCTACTCCGGGGAGCAGACCTACCAGCAGAAGGAGTACGAGTGTACTCGGTGAACGGAACATTGCTACCTCCGAGTTGGTGGTGTGAAGAGCCCGAGCGAGCGCGGGTGTGTGGTGCGCGGCCCGAGGTGGATGGTGCGTCTTAGGGACGCCGGCCTTGTGGGTGTACAGACCGGGGACGGACCGGCCACTTCGGCCGGGAACCGTGATCCTGCCCGTGTTGGGCAAGCGGCCCACGCCGCAACCCTCGTGGGATCAGTGCCTCTCCGCTTCGGGCAAGCCCGAGCGCGTGTGTGTGAGAAGAAGGCTGTAACAACCTCGTGGCGCAGATCGGTTGAGGAGGGATGAAGCGACAGTCGCGAATATAGCCGGGCCGTTAAGCCAGGGTCAAGGCACGCTGAAGTGCATGCCTCCCGTAACGGGCCTTTCGGAACCGCTCAGCGTGTCCGCGTCTGACCTACAAGGTACACTCCCAGCCGGAAATCGCCTCTGGCGTGTCAGGCGAGGCCTCACGAGGGTGAAGCTAACGGGGCATGGCAAGACCCGCGCGTTCTGCGTGGGGCACACAGGAGTGCCCTCTTCCCCGTTGCGAGTCTAGACGCCTTCGGTGGGATGCCCGAGCGCCCTATCGGCGCAGAAACAGCCCGCATTTGCTCTGAGCACCAGCAACCGACCCATGGCCGGGCCGAGACCCAGAGCCCTCGCGTGACGACTTCGCAGGCGAAAGGGGTACCCACGCCTCTGGCGTTCCAACCAGTGCACGCCGAGACTCTAGAGCAGAGAACACATGCGACCCGGCCTCTGGCGAGGGCGCTCCGCCAGAGGCCGGGGTGGTTCGCGACATGTGCCGCAGCACACCTGAGACAGCAAGCAACCTCGCGGTGCCACGTCGAGTGGTTGGGACGGTTCGCGCCCGATCCACCCCTAGAGAACCGGACGCGCGCGGGAGGGTCCTAGCCTCCCACTCACCCGCCTCGCCCGAGCCACTTTGCAGGCTGCGCTGGCCTCTGGCGCCAGAGGCGTTGCCCCCTACCAGATCGGTACCTTAGCCACTCCCTGGTTGCCCTCCCATCTCCATGTCTGACTACGCACATCCTGACGTCCTCGTCTCCACAGATTGGGTTTCCCACCACCTTGCCGACACCGCCAACGTCCGGGTGATCGAGTCGAACGAGGACATCCTTTTGTACGCGACGGGGCACCTGCACAACGCGGTCCACGTGGATTGGACGAACGACCTTCAAGACCCGGATGTGCGGGACTACATCTCCACGAAACAGTTCGAGCGGCTGTGCTCCCGGCTCGGCATCCATGAGGACACGACCGTCGTGTTCTACGGTGACAAGTCCAACTGGTGGGCGTGCTACGCCTTCTGGACGTTCAAGATGTTCGGGCACAAGGACTGCCGCATTATGGACGGTGGCCGGGCCAAATGGGTGGCCGAAGGCCGTGTGATGACGACCGACGTGCCTACGTTCGAGAGCGCCGACTACGACGCGAGTGAGCCCGACACCTCGATCCGCGCGTTCCGGGACGACGTGATGAACCACATGAAGGACGGGGGCCAGATGGTGGACGTGCGCAGCCCGCAGGAGTACATCGGGGAGGTGACGCACATGGCCGGCTACCCGCAAGAGGGCGCACTCCGCGGCGGCCACATCCCTGGCGCGAGCAATGTGCCGTGGAGCCGGGCCGCTGGGGAGGACGGCACGTTCAAGAGCCGAGACGAGCTGGAAGCGATCTACCTGGAGGAGCAGGGCCTCAACCCGAAGGAGGACATGATCGCGTACTGCCGTATCGGCGAGCGCTCTAGCCACACGTGGTTCGTGCTGAAGTACCTGCTCGGCTTCGAGAACGTCCGCAACTACGACGGCTCGTGGACGGAATGGGGCAACCTCGTCGGCGCGCCCATCGAAAAGGGCGAGCCCGACGAGAACTAGACGCGCCTCTGGCGCGCCGCGCCTAACCCACCAACCGCTTTTGCCTCTGGCGCCAGAGGCTGACCTATGACCGACCGTCTGCGAGAGATCATCGACGAGTTCCAGAGCGCACCGGACGAGTTCCGCGTCGAGATGCTGCTGGAACGCGCACGCCAGTTCCCGCCCCTTCCGGAGAAGTACCGGGCCCTCCGCGAAAAGGGGTTGGGGCGCGTGCATGAGTGTATGGCCGAGGTCTACTTCTTCCCCGAGGTCAAGGACGGGGCGGTCCGCATCCACTCCGACATTCCCGGCGAGGCGCCCACGCAGCGCGCGCTCGTCGGCATCCTGATGGAGGCGTACGACGGCGCCTCGCCAGAGGCCGTCGCACAGATCCCGCCGGACCTCTTGCGTCAGTTGGGCATCGCGCCCCTGTTGGGCGTGCAGCGCCAACAGGGCTTCTCAGGCATCGTGTCTCGCCTTCAGCACAGCATCGCCGAGGCCTCCTCATGACCCCGACCTACGCGCGCCTCTGGCGCCAGAGGCTGCTGCCGCTCGCGGCATCGCTCATCGTTCTCGCAGGATGCGGGAGTCCGCGACCGGTGGGGCCCGAAGTGGCGCCCGTTCGCGCACCAGAGATCGCGCGGCCCACGTCCAGCCTTCACTACCGCGCTTACGCCGACGCGGACGCGCTGGCGGCGGCGTTCCGCTGGTCGCCAGAGGCCAGGCCGATGGTGAGCGCGCACCGCGGCGGCCCAACGCCGGGCTACCCGGAGAACGCCATCGAGACGTTTGAGAACGTGCTCAACTTTGCACCGGCGCTGATCGAGATGGACGTGCGGCAGACCGCCGACGGCCACCTCGTCCTCATGCACGACGCGACCGTGGACCGGACGACGACGGGCACGGGACGCGTGGACGAGCTGACGTTCGCCGAGATCCGGGCGCTGCGACTGCTCAACGACGCCGGCACGATCACGTCCTACCGCGTGCCGACGTTCGCAGAAACGCTCGCGTGGTCCGAGGGCCGCGCCGTGCTCATGCTGGACGTCAAGAACGTGCCGTTCCGCACGATCGTAGAGGCCGTGCGCCTCTGGCGAGCGGAGAACCGCGTCGCCATCATCGTTTACTCTCTAGAGGACGCGCTTGAAGTGGCGCGACTTGCGCCAGAGGTCATGATCTCGGTCTCGACCGATACGCCCGAGGGCGCGCGCGAGCACCTCGCCGCGCTCGATCCCGACCGGCTGATCGCATTCATCGGCGTCGGCGTGCCGGACCCGGAGACGGCTCGGGTCTTCCACGAAGCGGGCGTGATGACGCAGGCGGGGACGTTTGGTGCGCCGGACGTGGCCGCGACGATGCCCGGCGGCTGGGAGGCGTACGCGCCGTTCCTGGACGCCGGGGCCGATGTCCTCGCGACAGACAACGTGCCGGCCGCAGCCATCGCGATCCAGCGAGGCGTTATTCGTTGAGGCGCCGCCGCAAGGCGTCGCGGACGCGCCTCTGGCGGGCCTCTTCAAAGCGCGCATCCATGAGTTCGATCATCTCGATCCGGCTCTCGACCAACTCGCGGAAGTTGGCCTGCGCTTCCGGAATCTGCGCGAGCGCCGCTTGATACGCCGCGAGCGCCTCGGCGCGCTTTCCGGTTTGCTGCAGGATGATGGCGCGGTTGACGGCAATCGCGGCGTCCTCTGGCGCGAGGGCGTGCGCGAGCGAGAGGTTGTCCAACGCCACGCTGTCCTGCAGGTCCTCGCTGTAGATCCGCCCGATGCGCTCGTAGAGGCTCGCCAGAGGCTCGCGGCCCATCGCGTCTGACGCCTTGGCGAGCAGGCGAAGCGCGAGCGCGGTCTGGCCGTTCTCGCTCGCGGCGAAGCCGTACACGCGGAGCGTGGTGTCGTCTGTGCTGTCTCGCTCGAACGAGGACCGGAGCACGTCGAAAGCCTCTGGGACGTCGCCGAGGTAGTAGAGCGCGACGCCGAGATCGCGGAGGCGCGCGGCCGTGGAGTCGTCGTGGACGAGAGCGCTGCGGTAGGCGTTCACGGCGCGAGCCGTCTCACCGGCGCGCATGGCCGCGCCGCCCCGCAGCCGCCACAGTTCGGACGAGCGCGGGAGAACCGTCAGCGCGGTATCGAGGTGCGCGGTCTGCGCGTCGAGATCGTCCTCCAACGTCTCGGCCAGAGAGATCGCGACCGCCTCGCCCCTTGGGTAGAGCGCGTAGGCCCGCCCTAGAGCCTCTTGCGCCAGAGGCAGGGAATCCAGGCGCGCGTACACGCGGCCCAGAGCACCGAGAACGACCGGGTTCAGGGTGTCCTGCGACGCCAGAAGCCGGTAGAGCGGCAACGCAGCATCGGGCCGGCGCGATTCTAGAAGCACGGCGAGGTCTGCCGTCGCCTCGCCACCGGGACGGAGGCGGTGTGCGTGCCTCAACGCCGTTTCCGCACCTCTGGCGTCGCCCAGCGCGCGGAGCGCGAGGCCTAGGAGAAGCTGCGCGTCGGCATCGCTTGTGTCGGCGGTGGCGAGCGTTTGTGCGGCGAGAAGCGGCCGAGATCGCTCTAACGCCAAGCGCGCGGCAAGCCGACGGGCCTCTGGCGAGAGATCGTCGGCACCCAGGAGCAAGTCGAGCGCCGCCGTGGCGTCGCCGCTGAGCGCGAGCCGACGGGCGTCGGCTTCGGGTTGGGCCGCGGCGCCAGAGGCCACTGCGAGGAACAGGAGGACGAAAAGGGAGCGCATGACCGAATGATACGATTCGGATCGTAGGACTACGAGCGCCGCCCATCGTTGCTCAGCCACGTCAGAATCCACCGCCTCAGCCACTCATCCTCACCGGGCACAAGCGGGACCGCGCCGATGCCGACCGTCGCGTGCGCCCGCCAGAGGCGGCTGTTCTCGAACGTCGGCGTCGCATGGAACGGGAAAAGCGCTGCGGCGGCCTCCACGAGAGGCTCGCCCTCTTTGTTTACGATGGCGTCCCGGTACCGGTGCAGGTCTCCGAGTGCCGCCTCTGGCGGACCCGCGGCGCCGTGGCGCATGGCGTACGCAGTGGAATCGTCGCGGCGGTACTTCGCGTCGAGCACGGCGCGGCGTACCGGCTGACCGGGAGCACGCAGCGTGAGGAGCACGTCGGGCCGCTGCGCCAGAAGCCCGGGCGGTCCTGGGAAACGCGGCTCATAAGCAATGTCAACGCGGACTCCGTTGCCGTCCAGCCTGATCGCATTCCGCGTGCCGCGACCGATGCGGACGCGAGCGCCAGAGGCCGCGAGTCCAAACGGCTCTTCTGGAGCAGGCGCGCCCAGAACATCGGCGAGAACCTGCACCACGCGGAGCACGGCCCACGACTCGTACAGCCGACCGGTTCCCAGCCACGCTGTCGCCACCTCCCCCGCGCCAACATCCAAGCCTCGCTCTAGGGCCTGAAGCGCGTCGAATACCTCCCGGTACACAGGCCGAGTCCGGAGCACGAGCGGGGCCTTCCGCATAGCTGGTGCTCCCACCGCTTCCGCCAGAGGCCTCTGGCGTCGAAACCGGCGAAGGCCAGCGGCGATCTGATCCAGGCTCTCGCGGAGCGCGCGGCGCCTACCGGTCTCTGCGTACGGGTGACGAGCTTCCTCACGCGTGATCTGCGCCAACACGCTCAAAGCGAGGTCCAGCCTCTGGCGAATCCAGCGGTGCGCAGCGATGTCCTCGTTTTCGCCGAGCACGCGGACCGGCATCCGACTCTGTACCGGCACTCCCCGGACGTGCGTCCATTCACCTCTCCCCTTCGACCGCCGGATCGCGCGAACGCTCTCGGCGTCGCCGCGCAACCGCGCCGCCGGACGGACGTGCTCCCGCCGCGACAGCTCAAACGCCGGGCGGCGCTCGATGCTCGCCAGAGGCCCTTCAAGCTGATGGACGGCGTAGCGGAGCACGGTGACCCAGGCAGGAATCGACGGCTCATTGTGTAACCCGCTCTGCTCATCGGCTGCGCCCCACCCGGCGAGCGCGGCACCCCGCCACGCGGCCTCTACGCCCCCACGCATCGCGGCAACGTCGGCGCTGCTCACCTTCGCGGGAACAACCCGGAGCACGACCTCAGCCTCTGGCGTCCCGCCGACCGTAAACGCGAACACGCTCAGCCCCGCTTCATCGCGGACGCGGACGGAGCCGTGGACGGTTCGCCCTCCATTTGCTGAAACGAGGCCCGAGACTTGGCCAGGATCTCGATGTAGCACGGCCACGGGTTCGCCTGTCCGGCTCTCCACCAAAAGAGACAGGATGCGCTCTTCGGGCACCGCCACAGGAATTGTCACCTCTCGCGTCGCGGAATACTTCTCACCAGCGGCCCACACCGTTCCACTTCCGCGGAGCACACGAACGTGGCTCTCCCCTGCCTCTGGCGAGGTACCGCTCCACGTGATCCGGATCCGCGTCGTTTCAACGACGAGGGTCCCGGTTTCGGGAGCACGAGCATCAGCGCCTCTCACCGCTACGCCCAGAACGAGGCAACACCATCGGCCAGCACACCCTCCGCGATCCGCGCGAGGCGAGCCGCCGTCCTCGGGAACCGCGCAGACGGGAGCACGGCCGGTCTCCCCTCGGACTCCCATGCCTCAACCTGCACTACAGCAGACCTCTCGCGATCCTGCTCGCTCTCGCCAGAGGCCCACGCGAGAAGGAGGAGCACCGCCGAACGCGCCGCCGCTCCGGCGCCCTCAATTCTCGGGAGCACCTTCATCAGGAGGGCAAGGTCCAGCGGGTCTACAGACTCACCGTCGCGCGTCCGGAACGCCTCTGGCGCTTGCATCGCATGGAGCACGAACAGCGCGACCTCGTCCCGCGTCCGGTAGCCGATGCCCAACCCTGCCGGCGAGAGGATCGCATCGGCCTCGGTGACGGCCTGTACTGCGCGACCAATGGCCTCCCGTTGCTCATCACGGATGTCCGTGAGAGCAGAGAGCCGGAGCGCCAGAGGTTGCCACGCGGAGACAGGCCACCGTGACGCCTCCGGGACCTGCTCAGAGATGTCAGAGGTGGTCCAGACGTGAAGGTTGGGCGCATCGAGTTCGAGCGTGAACGCCCGGTCCAGCACTTTACGGCTGAACGCATGCGCGCTCTCGTCCACGTTTACCGTCCCGACGAGACCGAGGTTGGGCCCCATCCGCACTGCCTGCCACACGGCATCCTCTGGCGCAAGCGACTCGCTCACTAGAGGAGGGGATTCAGCGCCGCCAGAGGCCTGCGCCGCGGCTGGCGTCCGCAACTCCATGCGGCTCAGGACTTCGGCTAGGTAGTGCTCCGGTCGCGCGAGGTTCATCTCGTCCAAGATCAGAACGTGCTGCCGCTCTGGGTCTTCGCCAGAGGCCCGGGCCGCCCGGAGCACGCCACCCGCCTGGAAGCGGCCATCGAGTCCTCGGTAGCCCAACGTCTCGGACGGATCGGTCCAGTCAGGACGCACCGGGAGCACGTCGGCACGTGCTCCCGTAGCCTCGGCCACGAGCAGCGGCAGCCGCGTTTTCCCGACGCCCGTCACACCCGCTAGGAGAACAAACGGCCGGGTCCGCAACGCGACCACGAACGCCGCCAGTTGCCACGGTGCGTACACGAACCCGCGCGCCTCCACATGCGCGATCACGTGCTCCATCGCCTGGGCGCGGTCCCAGCTCGTATACATCGCAAGAGGCTCCGCGACGGCCGGCTTCGCGACGGGCCGAGGCCTCTGGCGCGTCTCGCGGACCGCCTCCACCATCTGCATCAGCGCCTCTGGGTTCTCGCCCGCTCGCGCAGCGATCAGGAACTCCAAGACCTTTCCGTCCACCGCCGGGAGCGCATGGAGCACGCGCTGCGCCACGCGGCGGAACTGCCGGTCGAGCGTGGGCTCGTCCGGGTACTGATCCAGCACGCTGAGGTGCGGCGCGAACCCCTCGTACGGTACCCAGGCTTCTTGCGGGAGCACCGTCAGGGTCCGCACGCGGACGCGGTGCGGCAGGTGTTTGCCCAGCACGAGCGAAGTGCTGTCCTCGAACGCCACGCCAGAGGCCTCGACGAGCGCCGCCAGCGTGCGGCTACCCGGGATGTACGCGAAAATGCGGTCCCCCGGACGCACCTCCTGAAGCGCCTTCCGCCCCTGCATGCGGAGCGCGAACGTCTCGGCGCGGGCAAAGGCCGCGAGCGCGTCGGGGGGAACGGACCAGAGCCAGTACTGCATCGGCGCGAGGATACGCCAGAGGCCAGTGCACGGTCCGCCGGCAACAGGGCCGCCTCTGGCGCGAACCCCACGCCAGAGGCGGGGTACACACGGCCGCACCCCGCTGACGCACCGTTGTCAGCACGGAGTGCTACGCTTCCCGGCTGCCCAACTGCGACCCCGACGACATGGCGACGATTGCCCGCATCGACTCTCCTTTCAAGCTGGACACCCCGTTCCGGCCCACCGGCGACCAGCCGCGCGCCATCGCGGAGATGACCGAGGGGCTGTTCCGAGGCGACCAGTACCAGACGCTTCTGGGGGCCACAGGTACCGGCAAGACGTTCTCGCTCGCCAACGTCATCCAGAAGACGGGCAAGCCGACGCTCGTCTTCTCGCACAACAAGACCCTCGCGGCGCAGCTCTTCGCTGAGTTCCGGACGTTCTTCCCGAACAACGCCACGGAGTTCTTTATCTCCTACTACGACTACTACCAGCCCGAGGCCTACATCGTCTCCTCGGACACGTACATCGAGAAGGACATGGCGATCAACGAGGAGATCGACCGGCTGCGGCTTCGCGCCACGTCGGCCCTCGTGAGTGGCCGGCGCGATATCGTGATCGTGGCCAGCGTGAGCTGCATCTATGGGCTCGGCAACCCGGAGGAGTACAAGGCCCGCGTGATCCAAGTCAAGCCCGGCGAGACCGTGGACCGCGACGAGCTTCTGCTCAAGCTGGTCAACGTCTTCTACACCCGCAACGACATCGACTTCGCGCCCGGCACGTTCCGCGTCCGCGGCGACCAAGTGGAAGTCTTCCCGGCCTACTTCGAGGACCAAGCTTACCGCATCACGTTCTGGGGCGACGAGGTCGAAAAGGTCTCGCGCATCGACCCGGTGACCGGGAAAGAGATCGCGAGCGAGGGCGACCTCCTGACGATCTACCCCGCCAAGCACTTCGTGACGCCGCAGGACCAACTCGACCGCGCGCTTGCCGGCATCGAAGAGGAGCTCCGCTGGCGCCTCGCGATCCTCCGCAACGAGGGCAAGCTGGTGGAGGCGCAACGCCTGGAGCAGCGGACGCTGTTCGACCTGGAGATGATCAAAGAGATCGGCTACTGCTCCGGCATCGAGAACTACTCGCGCCACATGGACGGCCGCGAGCCCGGTACTCGCCCCTCCACGCTGCTGGATTACTTCCAGATGAGCTACGGCGACGACTGGCTTCTGGCGGTGGACGAGAGCCACGTCAGCATTCCGCAGGTGCGCGGGATGTACAACGGCGACCGTGCGCGCAAACTCAGCCTGGTAGAGCACGGCTTCCGTCTGCCAAGCGCGATGGACAATCGCCCGCTCACCTATGAGGAGTTCGAGCGCTTCCACCATCAGGTCCTCTTCGTCAGCGCCACGCCCGCCGACTACGAGCTCGAGAAGTCCGACGGCGTCGTCGTGGAGCAGATCATTCGCCCGACAGGCATCCTCGACCCCGAAGTGGAGGTCCGCCCCGTCGAAGGCCAGATCGACGACTTGCTCGGCGAGATCCGCCTGCGCGTCAAGGCCGGCGGGCGCGTGCTCGTCACCACGCTCACCAAGCGCATGGCCGAGGACCTCACCGACTACCTCGACTCCTTCGGCGTGCGCGTGCGGTACCTCCACTCCGACATCGACGCGCTGGAACGCGTCGACATCCTGCGCGACCTGCGCCTGGGCGCGTTCGACGTGCTCGTCGGCATTAACCTCTTGCGCGAAGGCCTCGACCTCCCCGAGGTCAACCTCGTCGCCATCCTCGACGCCGACAAAGAGGGCTTCTTGCGCTCCGAGCGCTCGCTGATCCAGACCGCGGGCCGCGCCGCGCGCAACGCGGACAGCGTGGTCATCCTCTACGCCGACCGCATCACGGACTCCATGGCACGCATGATGGAGGAGACGAACCGCCGCCGCGAGATCCAAGCCGAGTACAACCGCGAGCATGGCATCACGCCGACGACGGTCACCAAGTCCATCGACGAGATCCGCAAGGGCACGCTCGTGGCGGACCACAAGCCGGAGCCCGAGGAGAACCCGACGCCGACGTACTACTCCGGCCCAAGCCAGCTCCCCAAGGTGGCCGACCCCGTGGTGAAGTACCTCACCGACGACCAGAAGCTGGACCTCGTGGCGCAGCTCACCCGCGAGATGGACGCGGCCTCGATGAACCTGGAGTTCGAGAAGGCCGCCGAACTCCGCGACAGCATCGCCCAGATCGAAGCCACGCTCGCCGCCTGAGCCTCTGGCGAGACAGGGTGACAGGGACGAGACCCGCCGCGGCCTCTGGCGCCAGAGGCCGCGTGCAGGGCCATCGCGCGTAGACTCCCGCTGCGTCTCTTCCACCCTTCGCGATGACGATCCTCTTTCTAGGCGGCACCGGCACAATCTCGTCGGCCTGCTCCGCCCTCGCCGTTGAGCGCGGCCACGACCTCACGCTCGTCACCCGCGGGGGCGCCGACGCCCGCGCGCCAGAGGCCGCCGAGATCCTCCACGCCGACGCGCGCGACCCCAAAGCCCTCGCCGAGGCGCTGGGCGACCGGACGTTCGATGCCGTCGTGGACTGGGTGGCGTTCGCACCCGAGCACGTGGAGGACGACGTGCGCCTGTTCCGCGGACGGACCGGCCAGTACGTGTTCATCTCCTCCGCCTCGGCGTACCAGACGCCGCCGCAGTCGCTTCCCGTCACGGAGCAGACACCGCTGGACAACCCGTTCTGGGCGTACTCGCAGGCCAAGATCGAGTGCGAGAAACGCGTTTGGGTTGCGCGCGACGCTGGGATGCCAGTCACCATCGTGCGGCCGTCCCACACGTACGCGCCGTGGCGCCCTCCCGTCTACGGCCGCTACACCGTCATCGACCGGTTGCGGCGCGGGGCGCCCGTCTTGGTGCACGGCGATGGGCTCTCGCTGTGGACGCTCACGCACCACCGGGATTTCGCCAGAGGCTTTGTCGGCCTGCTGGGCAACGAGAACGCACTCGGCCGCGCGGTCCACATCACGTCGGACGAGATCCTGACGTGGGACGCCATCGTCGGCGCGCTGGCGGAAGCCTCTGGCGTCGAAGCACGAATCGTCCACGTGCCGTCGGATCAGATCGCGAAGGCGGACGGCGAGTGGGGCCAGAGCCTGCTCGGCGACAAGGCGCACACGCGCGTGTTCGACAACAGCCTGATCAAAGCTCTCGTCCCGGACTTCGACGCTCCCACCTCCTGGGCCGCTGGCGCTCGCGAGATGACCGCGTGGTTCGACGCCGACCCGGCGCGGCGCACGGTCGATGCCGAGGTCAACGCCACCATCGACCGCCTCGTGGCGCCGTACCTCTAGCCTCTGGCGCCAGAGGCTAGAACCGCAGCGCGAGGTCGAGCGTGGGGAGCACGCCCACGTCGTAAATGTCCAGCGGGACGGCAAGCAGGCGCGGCTCGTCGGTAGGCCGGCCCAGGCGGACCACGTTGGTGGCCTCTCGCGTGAACGCGTTGTCGCGGTCGAGCACGTTGCGGACGGCGAGCGAGAGCGTGGCGACGGCGCGGCCAATGCGCTGCTCGGCGGTGACCCGGAGGTCCACGCGCGAGAGCCCCGGCAGCCTCTCCTCTTCCCCGGCCTCTGGCGCCAGGGGGTTGGGCGCGCCAGAGGCGAGCGTCCATGATGCCGCCACGCGAACGCCGGGAAGAACGGGCCCATCTGCCAGGATCGCGAATTGAACCGGGCGGTCCCACTCAGCGGGGAATGCCTCCCCCCCTTCGAGCTCCGGGTGCTGGAACGTGGCCCGCGCAAGCGCGCCAGAGGCCCCAAGGCTCCACGCACCGACAGGCACGCGGACCAGCGTTTCCACGCCTCTGGCGCCAGAGGCCACGCCTGTCAGCCAGGGGCGCTGCAACACGGTCCCGCGCGCGAGGCCGCGGACCGAGCGGTCCTCGGTGTGGAGCCACAGCCCGCGCGTGCGCTTGGCGTAGGCCGTGAGCTGCACCGAGACGCCTCTGGCAGAGAGGTCTGCGGAGACCTCCGCGAGGTCGGCTTCGGTCACGGTCTGCTCCGAGTCGGTAAGCACCCAGGCGGCGGCTCCGGCGACGTTCGCGAGCGTGAGGCGGTGGGCGAACTGCGTGCTCCGGCCCAGCGACGCAGACAGCGCGAAGCCCGGCGCGGCGTCTACGCGAGCCCGGACGCGAGGACTCAGGCGAAGCGCCGAGCCTTCGGAGTACATGTGCGCGCGGAGCCCGGCGTCGAGGTGGAGCGCGCGCGTGGCAGTGCCCTCCCAGGCGGCGTGGACATCCAAGCGCGTCGCCGTCTGGTCCGTGACGAAGGCAGCGCGGCGCGCGGCGGTCTCCTCGTACCTCTGGCGATAGAGGTGCAGGCTGTATCCGCCAGAGGCCACGCCGCCGCCAAGCGCGGCCTCCACGCGTTGCTCGGCGATGGCTTCCTGAAAGTGATTGTCGTAGCCCAGCGTGTCCACCAACACGAGGCTCCCTAGGCCGGGCTGGGAGCGAAACGCGAAGTCGTCCTGCGCGAAGCGCGCGCTGTAGGTGCTCGCGCCGACGCGCGAGGTCAGCATCCACCGCGCGGAGAGGATGCGCTGATCCGTCAGGCTCGCGGCGCTGCTGCCCCACCGGTTTCGCGCGGCAACGGGCCGCTCCACACGCCGAATCCGATCGTCGTCATCGCGCTCCAGGTAGAGCCGCGCGCCCGCCACCTCCGTTTCGTCGCCTCCTGTGTAAGCCGTCAGCGCGGTCCGGCCGCCAGAGGCCCGCTGGTCCGCCGCGCCGAGATGGAGGTCCCAGTAGGACGCGCGCGTGCTGCTCACGTCCACCAGCCGCGAGAGCGCGTCGGCGGTCCCGCTCGGGAGGTCGCTCGTGCGCGTCGCGACCCCGAGGCCCTGCTCCACGAGTGCGTCGGCGGTCCCGGGCGAAGCGCCCAGCGCGGACGTGCGGCCGCCCACCAAGAGCGTGGTCCGGCCCGGGCGGACCGGGACCGAGGCCGAGCCTCTGGCGGCGAGGCTGGAGACGCCGAGCGTCGCCAGAGGCCGCGTGGGGGCGCCGGTCGCGGTGACGTAGTCCAACGCGCCGCCGGGCGCGACGGCGACCTGCGCGGGCGCCACGCCGAGGTGCAGCGCGACGGCGCGGAGCGCGTCCGCGTTGAAGGCGTCGACGAGGCCGAAGAGGTGGCGAGGGTTGTACACCGGCACGCCGTCCAGCCGCACCTCGAAGGCGTCGGACGGACTCCCGCGCACGATGAGTCCGTCCGAGAACGCCGCTGCGGGCGCGACCGAGGGGAGCACTTCCAGCGCGCGGAGCCCGCCGCCTTCGCCCAGCGCGTCGTACCGCCCGGGTTGGATGCGCGCGGCCCAGGCCGTGTCCAGCGGGGCGGTAAACGCCCGCGCATCCACCACGACGGTCGGGACGCCACCCGCCTCTGGCGCCAGCCGGAACGTGATAGCGGAGCCTCTCGGCGTGGCCGTCTGGGCGCCGTAGCCCACGAACGAGGCCGTGAGCGCCGTCGCGCCAGAGGCCATCTCACCGCGGAGCGTGAGCACGAAGCCGCCCCGGTCATCGGCCACGACGCCGCGGCGCCCGCCGTCCCACACCACCGTCGCGAAGGGCAGGCCCTCGCCGGTCTCGCTGTCCAAGACACGTCCGCGCACGACTCGCTCGGCCGTCTCGCGGGGTGCCGGCGCGGCCTCTGGCGCCAGAGGCGTCCGTTTCGGCGCCGGGACGAGAAGGATGCGGCGCCTCTGGCGGTCGGCGTCCACGCCGATGCCGAGCGGGGCGAGCGCGCGCGAGAGGGCGTCCGGCAGGCCATCGGTATCGGTGCTCAGGCTGACGCGCTTGCCCGCGACGAGGGCATCCGAGTAGAGAAAGCGCCACGTCGTCTCGCGCTCCACGCGCTCGATCACGTCGCGCAGCGGCTCGTTTTGCGCGCGCAGCGCCTGGGCCTGCACGGCGCCAGAGGCCAGGACGAGCCCCGCCAGAACGACGAGGCGCCAGAGACCGTCGCTCACGGTCGGGCAAAGCGGTAGGCGCCGCCCTCACGCTGGAACGTGCCGCCGAGGATGCGGCCGAGTTGCTCCAGCGCCTGGGGCGCCGAATCCAGCGCGATCACGCCCGAGACGGTCTCGCGCCCCACGCCCGGCGGGAGGCGGACGACGACCGCGAAGTGGTGCTCGATCTCGCTCGCGACGCGTTGGACGCTCTCGCGCGAGAAGACGGCCTCCCCGCGCTGCCAGTCCAGGAACGTCTCGGCCTCTGGCGACCGGAGGCGTTCGGCGCTGGCCCCCAGCAAAACCCCGCCCTCGCCCGCGTTCAGGACGAGTGCATTGGACCGGCTCGAGACCTCGACGCGCCCTTCTTCCACGTATACGTGCGTCTCGCCGCCCCACGTGCTGACGTTGAACCGAGTGCCGAGCACGCGCACGTCGCCAGCGGCGGTCTCGATGGTAAACGGGCGGCTGGGATCGCTCTCGACGTCGAAAAACGCCTCGCCCGTGAGCGCGTACGTCCGCTCGTCGCCCTGCCGCACCAGCTGGCTCTGCGGGCGTAGCGCGACCGTGGATCCGTCCGGCCCGGTCCACGTCTCGATCTCGCCAGAGGCGGATGCGACGACGGCTGGCGTGCTTCTCTCAACCCATTGCAGCGCTGCCCACGACCCCACGCCCAACACGAGAAGCGCCGCCGCCACGGCTCCCACCCATCGCGGGACACGTGTCGGCACGCCTCGTGCAGGGGCCCGGTCCGGCGCCCTCGCGGGCCGGGAGACGCCGGCCTCTGGCGCGAGCCCCGTTTGCGCCGCGATGGCCTCCCATATCCGCGCCGACGCCTCTGGCGCCACGTCGGGCGCCAGAGGCTGGAGGGAATCGAGCGCCGCGTGGAGCGGGTCCGCTGCGTCGGGAGCCTGCCTGGCGTCGAGGCGCCGGGCGAGGTCCAGGTCGCGAGGGGACAGGCCGCGGGGGTCGGGAGCGTCAGGCACGTGAGGGAGAGAACCGCGCCCGGGCCTCTGGCGGCCCGGGCGCGAGGGGATTAGGTGCGGCTCGTGGCGCCGTCGCCGAGCGAGATCCGGTAGGCGCCGCGCAGGCCGAGAATGCGCAAGAGGCCGCGCTCCGTTCCGTCGAGCGTGATGGTGCCTTCCACCTCGCGCTCAACCGTCCGGTCTCCGCGTACCACCTCCATGGTGAGCGTGTAGCTCAGCTCGCCAGAGGCCGCGTAGCCCGTGCCGTCGGCGGCAGGGACGAGCTCGATGCCTGTGCCGGTAAGCGTGATGTCGAACTCGCGGGAGCCGTCGCCGCGTGGGCCCGTGCGGGTGCTGGTGCCGCTGCGCTGCTGCTCCACGCTGAAGACCGCGGGCGAGGCGGCGTCGCCCAGGCCCGTGAGCGACCAGTCGCTGGACTGCTCGAACGTGGAGGCGGCGGAGAACTCGCCGCGGCTCATGGAGACGGAGCCCTCGCGCTCGCCGTCGAAGCCGACCGAGGCGACGCTCTCCCAGTTGGCGTCGGGACGCGCGACGAAGCCGCCGCTGGCGTCGCGGAACTGGTAGAGAAGCGTAGCGGCGTAGCTGCGCTCACCGACGGGGTTGGACTGCGAGCACGCGTAGGTCACGGTGTGCGTGCCGGTCCCGGCGTCGTAGGAGACGGACTGATCGCCGCCGCGGCAGGCGACCGCGCGGCGGTTGCCGCGCACGGAGCGTGGGCCTTCGCTCAGGCCGTTCGGAGAAACGGAGGCGGTGAGGTCGGAGGCAGAGGCGAGCAGGCCGCCGGTGTCCTCGGCCAGCGCGTCGGCCACGAGGTACGCGGCTTCGGTCTGCTCGGTCTCGGTGAGGTCCGCCGTGGCGTCGTCGATGGAGGCGTCGCAGGCGGTGAGGGTGAGCGCAAAGGCCAGCGCGAGGGCCAGCGAGCGTGTGGAAGCGTAAAGCATGGGAGTCTGGAAAGATGGGGGACTGACGGGGCGTCCGTCGTGTGGCCTACACGCCAGGCGTGGGGGTCCCCCTATTCGAGCGCGGATTTTTTCCGGGTGTCTCCAGAAACGGCGCGAGCCTCTGGCGGATCGCCGCGAGCGCGGCGGCCATCTGGTGCTCCACGGTTTTAGGGCTCACGCCCATCACCTCCGCCGCCTCGCGGTGCGTGAGCCCGTCGGTAAAGCAGAGCGTGAACGTCTGCCGGCGCCGCTCGGGCAGCGCCGCCACGGCCTCGGCGAGCCTCTGGCGAAGGTCCGCGATCTCGGCCGGGTCGCCAGAGGCGAGAGGGTCGGGCAAGAGATCCTCCGGGCGGCGATCCGCCAGCGGCTCCGTCCGCGCACCATCGCGCAAGGCGTTGAGCCCGCGCGAGAAGCCGATGCGGAAGAGGAGGCCGCGGAGCGAGCGAGCCGGATCGATCTCCGCGCGGTGCTCCCAGATCCACACGTACGCCTGCTGCGCCACGTCCTCGGCCTCTGGCGCGTCCAGCCCGCGGCGGCGCAGCGAGCCGAGAAGGCCGGCGTGCGTGGCGTCAAAGAAGCGGCGGAAGGCCTGACCGTCGCCGTCGCGGATGCGCGCGGCGGTCTCGCCAGAGGCGGCATCGTGGGCCTCTGGCGCGGGGCCGCGGCCCGCGTTCGCCATCAAGACGGCGAACCAGGCGGCGAGAGCGAGGGGAACGGTGGCGGTCACGGCGCGAAGATATCCGAGACGCGCGCAGCGTTTTGAGCCCGCGCTCCGTAGCGGCTGGGCACACGCCTCTGGCGCGATCCCAGCGCCTCCCGTCGCCAGAGGCCCGTCGCCGTTCCTGCCGCCGCCTCCCGATGCTCCGCTTCGCCCCGGTTCTGCTCCTCGCTGCTGCCGCCTGCTCCTATTTCGATGGCTCCGCCTCGCTCCCGATCGGCGCCGACGGGCGGGTGGCGAACCAGACCGCGGAGGCCATCCACGTGTTCGCCGTCGATGCCGAGACGGCCACGCTGATCGACATCGCGCCGGAGTTCGACATCACGGACCAGCGCGTGGTCCCCCCCGGCGAGACGGCGCCGTTCGATATCGACGGCTACGAGCGCGGCGAGGACATCGTGGTGTTCGTGTACCGCGTGACGGACGGGCATGCGACGTACGCCACCACGCTCGCAGCCTCCGCTCGCGGGTTCGAGCAGAACGGCGAGACCGTCACCGTCCGCTCACTCTAGCCTCTGGCGCTAGAGACCACCCTCCGTTCCCGATGATCCGACGCCTCTTCCTCTCTGCGCTGCTCGCCTTCCTGCCTCTGGCGGGATGCTCCTTTACAGATCCGAGCGAGGCCGAACTCGACGCGATGATCGAGGCCGCACGCTCGCCAGAGGCCGAGGGCGTCATCGTCAACCTCACATCGTCCGACATCGTTGTGACTGCGCTTGACGTGTCCTTCGCGGCCACGATCAGCATCGAGTTCGGAGTCGGTCCTGTCGCAGAGGAGACCATCGTGCGCCGTGGTGAAGCGGCGCCGTTGCACATCGAACTTTATCGGCCCGGGGCAGATTCCGGGTTCTACCAGATGCGGGTTCGAGATCGGCGCACCGTCCCGCCCGTCTCCGCGTTTACCGCAGTCGACGCTCGCGAGTTCGAGGCCAACGGCCGCGTCGTCATCCTGCGCGAGTTCAACCGTTCGAACCTGTAGCCTCTGGCGTCGCGCCAGAGGCCCAGCGGTCTGTTTTAGCGGTCCCGCGCGATGAGCGTGAGCACGACCGGGAGGTGATCCGAGAGCCGCTGGGGCGAGGCGATGGGCGCCATCACCTCCGCACTTACGGCCTCTGGCGCCGCGCCCGCACTCACGAGCACGTGATCCAAGCGGCGCTGCGGATCGTCCGACGGGTGCGAGAGCTGCCCGGTCCCTGCCAGAGGGTCTTGGAGCCGCACCGGCCCGAGCGCGCCCTCGGCGTTGAGCAACGCCCCGAAGGAGGCGGTGCCGGGGATCGAGTTGAGGTCGCCCGCGAGGAGCACGTTGGCCTGGGCCGCCCGCGCGCCGTACCGCTGGCCCAGCCACGCGTGGAGCAGCGCCGCACTCGCCGAGCGCCAAGCCTCGTTGCGCTCGCCACCGCCCGCCTTCAGGTGAGCCGCCGCCAGCGTAAAGCTGTAGTCCGGCCGCGCGTACACCTCGACCGCGAACAGCCGGTGGTTGACCATGTCCGTCGCCTCCGGGCGGTTCTCATCGTCGGTGGAGCCTGGGATGGGCGTGACGGCGTCGGCGAACGTCGTGAGCGGGCCGAGCGGGAGGCGGCTGATGACGACCACGTTCTGGTACCAGTCGGCGTCATCCGCCGAGGCGACAAAGCGATAGCCCATCTCCGGGACGAGGCTGTCCACGAGCGAGCGGATCAGCCCCTCGCCCTCCACTTCCTGCAGCGCGATCACGTCGGCGTCCATCGCGCGGAGCGCGTCGGCGAAAAGGCCGTGCCTCTGGCGCAGGGCCGCGGCGTCGGGCGCGTCCTCGCGGGCGTTGCGGATGTACGGGTTGTCGTAGAGGTCGACGAAGTGCTCCAGGTTGAACGTCGCGACGCGGACCGTATCGCCAGTGGGATAGGCGTAGCCGGGGAGCAGCGCCTGCGCCGCGCGCACAGGATCGGCGCCAGAGGCCGGAGCGGGCTGCGCCTCTAGAGGGGCGGTAGAGGAGCAGCCCGCGAGGACGAGGACGAGCGAGAGAACGGCGAGACGCATGAGAGGTCGGAGAGGGGTCTGCAGGGTACCCGGACCGCGGGCGCGCTGCCGTTGTGCGTGTGTAAACCCGGCCTCTGGCGCGAGAGCGATCCGTACGAGGGCGTGTGCGGCATGGGGCGTATGCGATACGCCCCTACGGTGCTGGGTATGGCAGGACGAAGGGGGCGCGGCGGGCTTCCCGCCAGAGGCCGGCGCGCCTACCGTCTGCGGGGCTGGCGCGCGGGCGTGGAGTACGTGGGCGGGACCACCTCTGGCGTGCCTTCCTCCTCCAACAGGCGCAGCGCTTCCTGCACCGCGCGCTCCAGCTGCGGGTCGCCGCCAGAGGCCACCGAGCGGGCGTCCAGGCGCACCTCGATGTCGGGCGCGATGCCCTCGTTCTCGCCGATCCACGCGTTGTTGATCGGGTCGAAAACGGCGTTGTCCGGCGCCGTCAGCGCGCCGCCGTCGACCAGCGCGTAGTGGACCGAGGACTTGACGAGCCCGCCCCACGTCCGCGTGCCGATCAGCGGCCCGGCGTTCTGCTGGCGGAACACCCACGGGAAGAAGTCGCCGCCGGAGCCTGCGAGTTCGTTGATGAGCAGGACTTTCGGCCCGAGGATGCCCGCCGGGAGGCGCAGGTGCGCGCCGCCAGGGGCCTCGTTGGTGACAGCCGCGCGGAGCCGCCGCGTCATGAGGTCCACCATGTAATCGTCCAGGAGCCCGCCGCCGTTGAAGCGCTCGTCGATGACGGCGCCCTGCTTGTCCTGCTGCGCGAAGTAGTAGCGGTTGAACGAGACGAAGCCGGGGCCGCCGGTGTTGGGCACCCAGACGTAGCCCAGCTTGCCGCCGGAGAGTTCGTCCACGCGGCGGCGGTTGTCCTCCACCCACGCCCTCTGGCGGAGCCCGTTCTCGCTGCGGACCGGCGTGACGGTCTCGCGCCACGCGCCCTCCATCGTGGGCTCACTGTTGACGTGCAGGACCGTCTGGACGCCAGAGGTGCCGTCCAAGAAGCGGTACGGGTCGTCCGCCGCCGTTATCTCGCGCCCGTTGACGCCGACGAGGAAGTGGCCCTCTTCGATCTCCAGGCCAGAGCGGTCCAGCGGCGCGTCCAGGCCGGGGTTCCAGCTTTCGGTCGTGTAGATGCGCGCGATGCGCCAGCGGCCTCTGGCGGGCTCCAAGTCGGCGCCGAGGAGCCCCACGCGGGGCTGGTCGGTCTCGGGCATGTCGCCACCGAAGACGAAGCTGTGGCCGACCGAGAGCTCGCCGTTCATCTGGTCCAGCACGTAGTTGAGGTCGGCGCGGTGGCGGATGTGCGGTACGAGCGGCGCGTAGCGCGCGTAGACCTCGTCCCAATCGCGACCGTGCATGTTGTCGTCGTAGAAATAGTCGCGCTGGTAGCGCCACGCCTCGTCGAACATCTGCTTCCACTCGGCCTGGCGGTCGAGCTCGGTCTGGAGCTGCGGCGAGAAGCTCTCGCCCCCGCCCGCCGACGGGCCGCCCGTGCCGACGACCTTCCAGCCGCCCGTGTTGAGCACCATCTTCTGCGCATCGGCGGAGATGGCGACCTGCCGCACCCCGCTGACGAACTCGGTCGCCTCGCGCTCCTTGAGGTCGAACTTGTGCAGCGTGAGGCCTCGGCCCTCGGGCGGGAACGCGCCGATAAAGACCGTGCCCTCCGGACCCGCGAGCGTGAGCGCGTAGCTCGCCTCGGGCATCGGCAGCGCGACCGTCCGGCGGCCGATGCGCTCGATGTCGATCAGGACTTCCATCTCATCCTCTGGCGCCTCGTCTTCGCCGGAGGCGTCATCGTCGGCCTCTGGCGCGTCGTCCTCGGCGGCCTCTTCTTCAGCGTCCTCCTCGGGCTCCGGCTCCTCGTCGCTCTGGGGGAAGAACGGCGTCGGGTCGTCGGCGCGGAGCACGATGACGTAGGCGGCGTACTCGGCGTCGGAGGTGATGGCGCTGGTGTTGGCCCAGCCGGAGCCCAGCGCCAGGTCCGTGCTTGCGAGGAAGTACAGGTGCCGCCCGCTGCGGTCCCACGCGGGGGCGTACGCGTCCGCCAGGGGGTCGGTAAGCGTTAGCGTCTCGCCAGAGGCCGCGCTCCACGCCATGATGCTGCGGAAGTTGTTGGCGCCGCTCTTGGAGTAGGCCAGCCAGTTGGAGTCCGGCGACCACGTGAGGCCCATCTCGCCGCGCTCGATGTTGGTCCCACCCACACCGACGGTGCGGACGTCCCCGCTTTCCACATGGACCATGCGGACGTGCGTCTTGTCGTCCGCGAACGCGATGTGCTCGCCGTCGGGCGACCACGTAGGCTCCCACGCCATCGCGCTCTCGCCGATCTCGATGCGGCGCGGCGTGCCCAGCCCATCCTGCCCGCCGATCATCAGCGCGTACCCTGCGCCGCCTCTGGCGGTGCGGGCGCCAGAGGCCGTGTCGGAGAACCACGCGATCTGCGTGCCGTCCGGCGACCAGATCGGCGCGCGGTCCGCGTCGCCCGAGGAGCGCGTGAGGTTGCGCGCGTCGCCGTTCTCGACCGGAATGGTGAACACGTCGCCTCTGGCGCTCGCGAGCACGCGCTGGCCCGTGGCGGAGAGCGACACGTCCTCGATGTCGTCGCTCACGTCCTCCCAGCGCGTCGCCGCCCACGGCATGTCGCCTCTGGCGGAGATGCGGAGCGTGGTCACGTCGCCAGAGGCGGGGTCGACGGTGTGGAGACGGCCGTCGCGCTCGATGATGAGCGCGTCGGGGCCAGCGCCCATCGTTTTGACATCGGAGCCCGTAAAGCGCGTGACCTGGCGGATCGCGCCAGAGGCAGGCGTGTAGGCCCACACGTTGCTGGTCCAGTCGCGGTCGGAGAGGAAGTAGATCGTGTCGCCCATCCAGACCGGCTGGATATCGGTCGTGCGCTCGGTGTTGGGGATCTCGGACTCGGCCAGGGTCCCCAGGTCGAGGATCGTCAGTGGCGTGTTCTGCCCGCCGCGGTAGGCGCGCCACTCGCTGTCCCACCGCGCCACGCGGTCCACGATCACGCGCTCGCCATCGGGGGCGTAGCTGCCGTCCGTTCCCCACGGCGCGGGGAGAACGGTGGAGGGTCCGCCAGAGGCGGCAACGGTCCACAGCCGGTCGTAGCCGGTTGGCGCGGTTTCGCGTGAGGACGCATAAAGCACGCGCTGCCCGTCGCGGGTCCAGCCTCTGGCGCCAGAGGAGGCGGGGTACCACGTAAGGCGCGTCGGGTCGCCGCCAGAGGCCGGCACGGTATAGACGGCGTCCACGCCCGAGCGGTTGGACGTAAACGCGAGGGTTTGCCCGTCGGGCGAGAAGTGCGGGTCGGCCTCGACGGCGGGCGTGCTCGTCAGCCGCCGCGCATCACCGCCGGCGCGGTCCACGATCCACAGGTCGCCGCCATGTGCGAAGGCCACGTGCGTGGCGCTCATCGTGGGCTGTCGGAGCAGGAGCGTTTCCTGGGCGCTCGCGCCGGAGGCGAGAACCAGGCAGAGGGCGGCCAGCAGGAGAGGCAGACGGAAGGCGAGGCGCGGCATTCGAACCGGGGCAAGTAGAGACCCGAACATACCCGCACGCGCCTAGATGCGCGGCGCCAGAGGCCTCTGGCGAGGCCCGCCTCCACGGAGGGAGTGGGGCGCCACCGCGCGGCAGGCGTATTCTCGGCGCGTGGCCCAGGTCGGGTCCCGCCCCGCCCGCGCCCCATGCCGTCCGCCTCTGTCCGCCCCGTCTCCAACACCCTCATGCAGTACGGGCGCTCCGTCGCGGGCGGGCTGCTGTTCGCCGTAGCGGCGATGTACACGATGGAGATCTGGTGGCAGGGCTACTCCACGCCCGCGCACGTCATCGTGACCACGTTTGTGGCGATGCTCGGCCTGCTGATGGCGTACGCGCACTACGACGGCTTCGAGGACAGCAATTCGGTCGGGGACAACGCCTTCGAGGCGATGGAGTCGATCGCGCTCGGCTTCTCGCTCTCCGCGCTCGTGCTCTTCCTGGTCGGGCAGCTTCCGCCAGGGGCCTCCGTGTTCGAGATCGTCGCGCGGATCACGATGGTGGGCGTCCACGCGTCCATCGGCGTGGCCGTGGGTGCGGCGCAACTCGGCGAGGCCTCTGGCGACGAGGAGGAGGACGCGAGCGAGAAGAGCGGCATCGTGCACGACGTGGCGCTGTCCGTTCTCGGAGCCGTGCTGATCGGCTCCAGCGTGGCCCCGACGGAAGAGATCGTGATGGTGTCGGTGGAGGCGCAGGCGTGGCAGGTGCTCGCGGTCGCGGTCTTCTCGCTTCTCGTCACGCTTGGCATCGTGAGCTACGTCGGCTTCCGCGGGTCGAGCGGAGACTCGGCTTTCGTCGGGGGGCCGCTCGGCGGCGCCTGCGCGACCTACGGCCTCGCGCTGCTCGCTGCGGCCGGCCTCCTGTGGTCCGGCGGCCGGTACGACGCCCTCGGCTTCGCCGCCTCCATCGACGCCATCGTCATCCTGGGCCTCCCTTGCGCTCTCGGCGCCTCTGCCGGGCGGATGCTGCTGTAAGGCGGCGCCGTACCGCCTCCTTCCGCTGCCCGACCTCTCGCTTTTTCTGTCCACGCCTACCGATCTCATGTCCGACGCCACGCCTTCCTCCGACGCCTCCAGCGACGCCTCTGGCGACGAGGACTCGGGCAAGACGCAGCGCACCAACTGGCTGGAGTGGTCGGTCTTCGCGCTCGGCGTCCTCATCACGGCCGGCGTGGTCGGGTACCTCGGCTACCAGATGATCTGGGGCTCGGACGAGCCCGCGGAACTGAAGGTCACGCTCCAGGAACCGAAGACGGTCGGTGAGACCGTTTTCATTCCGCTGGAGGTCGAGAACATGGGCGACCGCGTGGCGGAGGAGGCCGTGATCGAGGTCTGCGCAGGCGAGGAGGCGTGCAGCATGGTGACGTTCACGTTTATCCCGAAGGGCTCGGCGCGGACGGGCACCGTTGGGCTGGACGGGCCTCTGGCGGAAACGCCCGACTCCCGCGTGGTCTCGTACCGGACGCTGTGATCTAGCCCGCCGGCTCCCTCGGCGCGGAGCGGCCCAACCTCGCGCTCGCGCGTGAGCGCTGTGGGGGCGGCGCCCCTGGCGCCAGAGGCCGGGCGCCGGACCCCGCCGGGCCGGGCGGCGTTGACCCCGCGCACCTCCCCCATTCTAGATGCCCACGCCGGACGCCGTCCCCTCCCCCGCCACCGACCCGCTCCCCGACGACCCCGCCACGGGCTCCGTAGACGAGCGCCCGGCCGACCCCGACGCCGCCTCGCGCGTGGATCCCCACGCCTCTGGCGGGCCTGCGGCCCACGCGGAAGGGGCCACGCGCCCGGCGCCAGAGGCCGAGGGCTTCGGCGCTGCCTTCGGGCTGGTCGGGCTGGGCACGATGGGGCGCAACCTCGCGCTCAACGCCGCCGACGAGGGCATCGCCGTCGCGGGCTACGACCTGGGGCAACCGGCCGTGGACGCGATCCTGGCCGAGGCCTCTGGCGAGCAGCGCGTGTTCGCGACGACGAGCCTGGACGACTTCCTCACGGCGCTGCCCACGCCGCGCGCCATCCTCGTGATGGTGCCCTCCGGCCCGGCCGTCGACGCCGTGATCACGTCGCTCAAGCCGCACCTCACCGGCGGCGACCTGCTCATCGACGGCGGCAACTCGCACTACACCGATACGGCCCGGCGCCAGGCCGAACTGGAAGCCGAAGGCCTGCACTTTATGGGCATGGGCGTGAGCGGCGGCGAGGAGGGCGCCCGCCACGGCCCCAGCCTGATGCCCGGCGGCCCCAAAGACGCCTACGAGCGCGTCCGCCCCACGCTCGAAGCCATCGCGGCCAAGGTGGACGGCGATCCGTGCGTGACGCACCTGGGCCCAGGCGGCAGCGGCCACTACGTCAAGATGGTCCACAACGGCATCGAGTACGGGCTGATGCAGCTCCTGGCGGAGGCCTACGACGTGCTCCACCGAGGCGTCGGCTTGGACGACGACGCGCTAGCCGCCCGCTTCTCGACCTGGAATGACGGCCCGCTCCAGTCCTTCCTTGTCGAGATCAGCGCCGCCATCCTGCGCCAGAAGGACGACCTCCCCGCGCCAGAGGCGCCCGAAAACGCCGCGCCCGCCGAGGGCCGCCTGATCGACAGGATCTTGGACAAGGCCAAGCAGAAAGGCACGGGCAAGTGGACAAGCCAGGACGCGCTCGACCTCGGCGTGCCCATCCCCACCATCGACGCCGCCGTGGCGGCGCGCTACGTCTCCGCGCAGAAAGCCACACGCGAGCGGATCGCGGACACGCTTGCCGATCCCGACCTCGCTCTCGACCCCGGCCTCGAAGACCGGCTCGAAGACGCGCTTCTGGCGGCCTTTCTCGTCACCTACGCGCAAGGCTTCTCCATGCTCGCCGAGGCCTCTCGCGAGTACGAATGGGACCTCGTGCCCAATGACGTGGCGCGCATCTGGCGCGGCGGCTGCATCATCCGCGCCGCCATGCTGGAACCCTTCCGCAGCGCCTTTGAAGCCGACCCCGATCTCCCGACGCTGCTCTTGGCGCCAGAGGTCTCGGACCAGCTTTCGGCCACGCGTGAGGCGCTCGGCGAAGTGGTCGCGGCCGCCGCTCGCGCGGGCATCCCCGTCCCGGCGCTCTCGGCCTCGCTGGCGTACCTGGACTCCATGCGCAGCGCGCGCGTCTCGGCCAACATGATCCAGGCGCAGCGCGACTTTTTCGGCGCGCACACCTACGAGCGCACCGACCGCGAGGGCACGTTCCACACCGAGTGGGATGAAACCGTCCGCTAAAGGCGCCGCCTCTGGCGCCAGAGGCCTGCGCGGGATCGGGGCCGTTCTCGTGGCGCTCTGCCTATTGAGCGGGTGCGCCTCGCTGGACGTGCCCGAGAGGCCCGGGCGCGTGCGCCTGGACCAAACGGGGGCCGCCGCGCTGGAAGGCCTCTACGCCTACGAGGGCAGCGCGTGCGGCGCCGCCGAGGCCGACTCCCTCGCGCGCGGCCACTACCGGGCGCGGTGCCAGGTCGGCTTTGGGGACGTGCTCGGCGTGGACGACCGCATCCTGTACGCCATCCCCCCCGAGCGGTGGGTCAACCTCAGCGACCTCGGCGCGACCGTCCGCCTGGACGCCCTCGGGCGGGACCGGCTCCGCGCGACGCTGACCAGCGCGGGCGGTAAAACCTGGCAGGAGGAGATCCGCCTCTCGCTCCGCCCCGACGGCTACGCGCGCCTCCGCACCCGCTCCGGGCTCGCGGGCTTTCCGCCCCTCGTCTGGGCCCTCCGCGACGTGAAAGCCCAGATCGGGCTCAACGCCGACGGCGACCTCACGTTTGACCGGGCCGCTGGCGGCATGGCGTTTTTCACGCTGATCCCCATCTTTTTCGACGGCGAGCCGCCCGGCCCCGTCACCTTCCGGCGCCTCGCCCCCGCGGCGCCCGACTCCCTCCGCTGACCGCCCTCGCCAGAGGCCTCTGGCGACGCCCCCTTTCTATGCCCTCCTCTACCGCCCCGGTCCAACTCGTCCTTTTCGGCGCCGCGGGCGACCTCGCCCACCGCAAGCTGATCCCGGCGCTCTACGACCTCTACCGCGAAGGGCACCTTCCGGACCACGTCCAGATCATCGGCGCCGACCGCAAGGAGATGGACGACGAGGGCTTCCGCGAGTTCGCCTGCGGCGCCGCGGACACGCTCGGGCGGTTCTATCCCAAAACGGCGGACGCGGAAAGCTGGGGCTCGTTCGCGAAGCGCCTCGCGTACGTGCAGGGCGACGTGACCGACGGGGAGACGTTCGACCGCCTGGCAGAAAAGC
Source organism: Rubricoccus marinus (assembly GCF_002257665.1). NCBI lineage: Bacteria > Pseudomonadati > Rhodothermota > Rhodothermia > Rhodothermales > Rubricoccaceae > Rubricoccus > Rubricoccus marinus. The sequence continues at coordinate 3,070,836 of NZ_MQWB01000001.1, forward strand.
TGGACGCCTTCGCGCCGAAGGGCAGCAAGCCCGAGCGCGTGTTCTACCTCTCGGTCGCGCCCTTTCTCGTGGAGCCTATCGGGGCCGGGCTGGCGAACGCGCGCCTCTTGCGCGACGCGAAGCGGAGCCGGATCGTCGTCGAGAAGCCGTTCGGCTGGGACCTCGCGAGCGCGCGCGACCTGGACAAGATGCTGCTCAAGACGGCCGACGAGAGCCAGATCTACCGCATCGACCACTACCTGGGCAAGGAGACCGTCCAGAACATCCTCGCCTTCCGCTTCGCGAACGCCCTTTTCGAGCCCGTCTGGGACCGCCGCTACATCGACCACGTGCAGATCACCGTCGCGGAGACGGTCGGCGTGGAGCACCGCGGCGGGTACTACGAGCAGGCGGGCGCACTCCGGGACATGGTGCAGAACCACCTGCTCCAGCTCCTCTGCCTCGTCGCGATGGAGCCGCCGGTCTCGTTCAACGCCGACGAGGTCCGCAACAAGAAGGTGGAGGTGCTGCGCGCGGTCCGGCCCATCACGCCAGAGGCCGTATCGGACGTGGCCGTGCGCGGGCAGTACGGCGCGGGCTACGTGGAAGGCACCGCCGTGCCCACTTACCGGACCGAGCCCAACGTGGACCCGCACTCCACGACGGAGACCTACGCCGCGCTCAAGCTGGAGGTCGACAACTGGCGCTGGCACGGCGTCCCGTTCTACCTCCGCACGGGCAAGCGGATGCCGCGCCGCGTAAGCGAGATCTCGATCCAGTTCCGGCCCGTCCCGCACCGCGCCTTCCCCGCTGGCGCCGACGAGGCGTGGCGACCCAACCGGCTCGTCCTCCGCATCCAACCCGATGAGGGCATCGTGCTCAAGTTCCAGGCCAAGCGCCCCGGCCCGAACATGCTCCTGCACCCCGTCGCGATGCGCTTCGAGTACGACGAGGCCTACGGCGAAGCATCACCGGACGCCTACGAAACGCTCCTCCTCGACGCCATCAAGGGCGACGCCACGCTGTTCATGCGCGCCGATCAGGTGGAGGCCGCGTGGAAGCTGGTCCAGCCCGTCCTGGATGCGTGGGGCGGGACGATCCCGCCGGAGTTTCCCAACTACACGTCGGGCACCTGGGGCCCCGCCGCCGCCGAGCGGCTTCTGGCGCAGGACGGCCGCTCGTGGATCGAGCCTCTGGCGCCCGACCCGGCGGACCCGGTGCCGCCGCCAGCGGCCTGAGGTCCGAGTTCCGAGTTCCGAGTTCCGAGTTCCGAGTTCCGAGTTCCGAGTAAAGCTGCATCCAGCATGCCTCTGGCGCCAGAGGCGTGGGGCGCCCGCTATCGCGTCTTGACGACGGTAAACGTCTCCGCGAACGCCCGCCCTTCCACGCGCACCACGTACACGCCCGAGGCCAGCTCCGCGCCGATCTCAACGCGGGCCTCTGGCGCCGAGGTCTCGGTCATAGAGAGGCGCCGCCCGAGCACGTCGTAGACGCTCACGCGGACCGGCGTATCCACGGCGCCCTGGAGTTGGATCGCGGTCGTTCCGCTGAAGGGATTGGGGCGCGGGCGGCGTATCGCCAGAAGCTGCTCGGGCGGAGCCGAGCCTGCGACGGGAGTGGCTTCGAAGGCGCCAGAGGCGTGGGCGACGTGGACGCCCCGGGCCTGACCGCGAAGGCGACGGACAGAGCTGAAGCGGTCTCCCCCCTGCGCGAAGAGATAGGCGAACGTGGCCGTCGTCGAGCTCTGGGGCTGGAGGGTAACGGGGCCGCTGGCGAGCGAGTACATGTCTACGCGCGGCCCGAGACGTGTCCCCATCCCATCGATGTTTTCGGGGCTCCAGAACTCTCCCGCTACTGGGTCCCCGGGGTAGAGAAAGGGAGTGGTCGGGACATCCTCTGGCGCTCCGTCGCTATAGCCTGCCCCGAAGGCGTACAGCGGCACGCAGTCGTTTCGCAACCCCTGGAGCCGGCAGTAGAGCTCCTCTTCGTTGATCACGATGGAGAGCGGGCCTCCACCGTTAAACTCGGGGATGCTGGAAATGAGACCTAACCACTCCCCTGTCTCGTCTATTTGCCCATCGCCGTCGTCGTCGCGCCTGTTGGCCTCTGGCGCCAGAGGCCCGTCCAGAACGGCGACGCCGAGTGCGGGCGGCACGCCGTACACGGGATCGCTCTCGTACATGCCGTACGTAAACACCATGTGGTTCGTCGTATCCGTCGCCGCGTAGTCGTCGGTGGGTTCTCCCAGGTCCACGTCCACAAACAGGCCGACGTAGGCGCTGTCGATGGGGACGCGGTTGCGGTTTGTGACGGTGAGGCGGTAGAAGGTGTGCTGCGCGAAAAGTGTCTGCCGGAACGCGAAGGCCTCTACGGTTACGTCCACGCCCAGCGGCAGTCCGAGTGGGTTGGGGCCGGGCGCGGTATCGGTCATGGCCCAGAAAGCGGTCACATCGCCACGGATGGCGGGCTGATCGCCCGCTTCGAGGTCGTAGTTGCCCTCGATACCATCGCCGTCTAACACCGGGGCGCCGAGATGAACGGGCCACTCGGCGAGGTCCGCCTCTGGCGCGTTGCCGTCGAGGTAGCTCGCGACGTCCTCGCGCGAGACCACCCACACCCGGTCGGCTCCGGCGCAGGCCTCTGGCGTCGGCGGGGTGAAGTCGTCGCCGGTACGCCCCGGATGCAGCGTGCCGGGGCTCGTCGAGCGAGCAGCACCCACGCGCACTTCGCCCGCCACCTTGCCCCCGACCCAGATGTCGGAGAAGAAGACGGCGGATTTTCCCGCGTCCTCGCCACTCATCGGGACGAGGTACCCATTGCCGACGCTCTCCTGGTTGCCCAGAAACAGGACACCGTTCGTGAACAACAGGGCCTGTACGTCGGCGCCGCGGAGCACACCCTCGGCTGTCCCATAGAGACACGGGTCGGCCGGCAGACCAAACTGCGCCGAGGCCGACGAGATGGCAAACCACGCCAGAGGCAGGAATAGGACGAGACGGGTGACCACGCGCATACGTCGGGGCAAAGGGGTGGCGCCGAACGTACGCGAAAAGGGCCGCAGATGGACCCGCCCACACCGTCAGAAGCCTCTGGCGCGTGCCGAGCCGTCGCCAGGGGTCAGCGGACGCTTGGGGAGCCCCGCCAGAGGCTACAGCCGTGTGCGGCCTCTGGCGCCCTAGGACTCCTCGGTAAGGAAGAGCACGCCGCGCACGATGTCGCGGCTGTCCGAGCGGCCGCCGAGCGAGCCGGCGAGCACGCCCATCGCGGCGAGAAACAGGCTGAGCTTGACGTGGTCCATCGTCCGGTTCGCGGCGTCCACCGAGAGCCAGAGGTCGATCAGGCGCTTGGGGAAAACCGTCACCACGCCGACGTACATCAGCGCCGCGAACGCGCCGAACAGCACGACGACCGTGAGTCCCAGGCTCGCGACCGTCGCCGCGACCGTGACGACGGTGGACTCCGCCAGAAGCCCGTCGCGGCCGGAGAGCGACTCGAACGCGAACGCGCGGTACAGCACGAACGCCGCCGCGGCCACGGAGAAGCTGGAGAACAGAGCGGCCTCGTAGATCGAGACCGCGCTCGCCACCTCCCAGGTCTCGGATCCAAACATGAGCGCGATCACGACCGAGAGCCCCGCCGCGATCATCGTCGGCATCCGCGTGGCGAGGCGGAACGGGTTGGCGCGTACGATGGCCCGCAGGATGCTGCCCGCATCCGCCACCAGGACGCGGAGCACGAATGCCCACCGCGCCAGAAAGCCGCGAGAGCCCGCGAAGGTGTCGTGGCTCTCGCGCGGGAGCGTGCGAAGCAGCCTCTGGCGCTGCGCCTCCGAGAGCGCGCCGACGGTGTCCAGATCCTCCACGCTCTCCACCGGAAACATCGCGTTGGCGGGGTCCTCGTCGTGGCGGAGGTTGAGAAGGTGGCCGAACGTGTGCAGCATAAGCGCCGCGAGCCGCTGCGACGCCATGCCAGCGTCGGGACGGTCGCCCCAGAAGCCGGGGTCCAGCCGCTTGGTAGAGACCACGCCGATGTTGGTTAGTTGGCTCGGCAACGCCAGCGTGTACGCCAGCGACGACGAGGACAGGTCCACCTCGGTCACGATGAGCAAAAACGGCAGCTTGCGCTCCAGCTTTTCCGCAATCCCGATCTGCAAAAAGTCCAGCGGCGCATAGGCGCCCGCGCCCGGCGTGAGGTGCGGCCCCTCGAACGCGAAAGGCTCCACGCGCAGCCCCAGCCGGTCCAGCGCGCGCTCGAACAGCGCCACGCCGCGGTCCACCACGTCCCGGAACGCCTCCGAGTTCTTCCCCTCCACGTCCATCGTCATAATGCCGACGGCGTATTCGTCTGGCGATGGAGCGGGCATAAGATCAGGCGGGAGGATGGGAGCGCCTCTGGCGCCAGAGGCGGGCGGTGCACGCGCAAGAGCGCCGCGCGGGTTCGCCAGAGGCTATTGGGGCTAGGCGCCGTACTCCGCGTTCAGCGCTACGATGCCGCTGGCGTCGCCGATTACGGTCACGCGGTCGCCTTCCTCCAGGACCGTCGAGCCGCTCGGGACCACGATCTGGCCGTCGCGGCGGATCAGCGCCACGAGCGTGCCCGCGGGGAAACGCACGTCGCGGAGCGGACGCCCGACGAGGCCGGCGGTCGCGCCAGAGGCCTCGACCGCGAGCGAGACGTAGCGGTCGTGCGCGAGCAGCGTTTCTTTCAGTTCGGGCTCGGTCTCGGCGCCGTTCCAGGCGTCCAGGAAGCCGTCCTCGTCGATGCGGCTCGCGATGTTGGCCAGCGTACGGAGGTGCTGGCCCGGCGGCTCCTCGGGCGAGATGAGAAAAAAGATGGCGTTCACGACCTCGCCAGAGGCGTGCGCGTTCTCGGGGTCCTCGAAGCGGATCTCGATGCCGGTCTTGGAGCGCACCATCACGAGGTGCGAGCCGCTGACCGATGCCAGGCGCTGGTGCGGCAGCGCGGCCCCGTGCGAGACCGGCGTGACGCCGTAGCGCGAGCCCGCTTCGAAGCCTCTGGCGAGAACGTCGTGCGTGACCGGGAGGTGCTGCGCGAGCAGGACGGACGCGAGGCGGACGGTCTCCTCGTAGCTCGTGCCCGCGTCCACGTCCAGCACGGCTGAGCGCGTGACCAAGCGCTCGAACGAGGTCTCGTCGGCCATGCCCTTGTCCTTCAGGATGGTGCGGAGCTCGCCGTCCAGGCCGTCATACTGCCGGGCGCCGAGACGGGCGAAGAGGTGGTAGATCGCGCCCTCGCGGATCACGTCGGGGTTGGGCCGCACGTAGTAGTAGTACCACGCCACGCCCGCGAGGATGAGCAGGCTGCTCAGTCCAATGGCGAGGCCGCCGAGCTGCGCCACGAGAAGGACCGGCGTGATGATGCCGATGATCTGCAGCCACGGGTACAGCGGAGAGCGGTAGCCCGGCACGTAGCCCGCGATCCGGCTCTCGCGCATCACGATCACGGCCACGTTGAGCAGCCCGAAGATGAGGAGTTGAAACGCGCTCGCCAGCTTCGCGATGCCCTCCACGTCGAGCAGGAGGATCACGGCGATCATCAGGCCGGACGTGACCAAGACCGCAGGAACCGGCGTGCCGAACCGGCCAAGCGTGCCCAGGCGCTTGGTGACGAGGTGGTCCTTCGCCATCGCGTACGGATACCGGCTGGCGGAGAGAATCCCCGCGTTGCCCGTGCTCGCAAACGCCGCGATCGCCGCGATCACGATGAGCAGCAGCCCCAGGCGCCCCGGCAGCCACGTAAAGAACGCCTCGGCGGCGGTGGCCACAGGCGTGAGATCACTGCGGAGCTCGCTCGGGTCCAGGACCGCCACCATGATGAACACACCCACAACGTAGATGAACGTCGCCGTCAGCAGCGAGAGGATCATCCCCAGCGGGATGTTGCGGTCGGGGTTCTGTACCTCCTCGGCCACGCTCGCCACTTTGGTCAGGCCAGCGTAGCTCACGAACACGAGCCCGATGGTGCCGACCAAACCGCTGGTGCCGAACGGCGCGAACGGCGTGAGTTGTGTCGCCACTTCTTCTCCGCCCAGCCCCGCGACGGCGATGAGCCCCTGGATCACGAAAAAGCCCAGCACGCCCACGAGGATCGCCACGAAGATGCGCTGGAGCCCCGTCGTCTCCTTCGCGCCAAAGATGTTCAGCGCCGCAAACGCGACCGTGAAGCCCACCGCCAGAGGCTTGACCGGGATATCGAGGAAGAACACGAGGTACGCGCCCATGCCGACCAGCGCAAAGGCGCTTTTGAGCACGAGGGCCAGCCACGTGCCCAGCCCGCCCACGGTCCCCGCCAGAGGCCCGAGGCTGCGGTCCAGGAAGTAGTACGCCCCGCCGGCCTTTGGCATCGCCGTGCTGAGTTCGGCGACGGAGAACATGGCCGGCAGGATGAGCACGCCCGCGAGCAAGTACGCGAGGATGGCGGCCGGGCCGGCCTTGGCTGTCGCGAGGCCCGGCAGCAGGAAAAAGCCGGAGCTAAACATGGCCCCGGTGCTGACGGCGTAGACGTCGAACAGCGTGAGGGTCTTCTTGAGGGATTTCTGCTTCGCCACAGAGTCGGGGTGAGGTGTGCGACGACGAACCCGTCGGACCGCGGAGTGGGGCCTCTGGCGCCAGAGGGCGCTCAGGAACCGTAGGCAGGCACCTCGTCGTGGTCGAGGAGAGCGTCTACCGGCGGGAGGTCATGATACCAGTCCACGTGGGGGCTCCACCCGGAGCAGGCCAAGCACTGCGTCTGCTTCCACGTCGTGCGGCACTTCGGGCAGGTGCCGCCGGTCTCGAACGTGTTCCAGACGTGGCCGCACGAGCACGTCCACCGCGCGGAGGCGCTCGGCTCCCAGGCACACTTCGGGCAGGCGATCTTCATGGCACGCGGTAGAGCGGGGGCCCGATCCTACAGCGCGTGGCCCGCAGGGTTCGCGCGCCCGGCGCTGTGCAAAGACCGGGGGAACACGCGCCGGGAGGATTGGCGCCGTGCGGGCGGCGCTCTACCTTTCGCGTCCGCGCAACGCTGCGCCCGATTCCCGCCTCTGGCGCCAGAGGCTCCGATCCCGAGACCTATGCAGGCCGACATCCACCCCGACTACTCGTTCCTCACCGTCAAGCTCGCCGACGGCACCGAGTTCGTGACGCGCTCCACGATGGACCGCGAGCGGCTCAACTCTGAGGTCGACTCCTCGAACCACCCGTTCTATACGGGCAAGCGCACCATGGTCGACACCGCGGGCCGCGTCGAGAAGTTCCGCCAGCGTTACGGTGACGCGCAGGCCAAGCAGATCGCCGCCGACGAGGCCGCGAACGCTGCCGAAGAGGCCGAGAAGGCCGCAGCCGAAGGCGCCGAGGCGTAGCCTCCCGCCGATCCGACTCTGCGAGGCCGCTTCCCGACGGAGGCGGCCTCGTTCCATTTGCGCCTCTGGCGCCGGCGCCCGACCCGTTCTGCGCCCCGGCACCTCGCCAGAGGCCCCGCGTTCCGACCTTCCGCTCTCCACTCCCCGCGTTCCCGTGCCAGACCTCGACGTTGTCCGCCTCCTCACCGCCAAGCGCGACGGCGCGCGCCTCTCGCCAGAGGACGTGACCGCCCTCGTCGCCGCCTACACCTCTGGCGACGTGCCGGACTACCAGATGGCGGCGTTCCTGATGGCGGCGTTTATCCGCGGCTTGGACGAGTCGGAGTCGGCGGCGTACACCCGCGCGATGCTGCACTCGGGCGAGGTGCTGGACCTCAGCGACCTGCCCGGCACCAAGGTGGACAAGCACTCCACCGGCGGCGTGGGCGACAAGGTCTCGCTCTTGCTCGCGCCGCTCGTGGCCGCGTGCGGCGTCCCGGTCCCGATGATCTCGGGCCGAGGCCTGGGCCACACCGGCGGCACGCTGGACAAGCTGGAGTCCATCCCCGGCTTCCGGACGGACCTCGACATCGACGCGTACCGCCGCCAGTTGGACGAGATCGGCGTGGTGATGATCGGGCAAACGGCCGAGATCGCGCCCGCGGACAAAAAGCTGTACGCGCTCCGCGACGTGACGGGGACCGTGGAGAGCATCCCGCTGATCGCGGCGTCCATCATGTCCAAAAAGCTCGCCGAGGGCATCGACGCGCTGGTGCTGGACGTGAAGGCGGGCAAGGGCGCGTTCATGAAGTCCACGACCGAGGCGCGGCGCCTTGCCGAGGCGCTTGTCGGCATCGGCGAGGAGTTCGGCAAGCCGACCGTCGCGCTGCTGACGCGCATGGACGCCCCGCTCGGCCGTGCCGTCGGCAACGGGCCGGAAACCGCCGAGGCCATCCGCGCGCTCCACGGCGACGCCCCGCTCGGCGGCGAGATCGACGACATGCTGGAGGTCACGCTCGCCCTCGCGGGCGAGATGATAGCGCTCGGCAACGAGGCCTCTGGCGCCGACGAGGGCCGCCGGATCGCCGAGGCGGCCGTCCGCGACGGGTTCGCCTGGGGTGTGATGCGCGAGATGGTAGAGGCCCAGGGTGGCGACGTGGCCGTGATGGACGATCCCAGCCTTCTCCACGGCGAGCCCGTCGCGACCGTCGAGGCGCCACAGGCTGCCAGCGCCGGCTTCGTGACCGCCATCGACGCCTTCGAGGTCGGTCTGGCCGCCGTCGCGCTCGGCGCGGGCCGCGCCCGTAAAGAGGACGACGTGGACCCCAAGGCCGGCTACGTCCTCCTCAAGAAGCCCGGCGAGGCCGTCGAGCCCGGCGAGCCTCTGGCGCACATCTACGCCAGCCGTCCGGAGCAGGCCAACCCGGAGCGCCTGCTCGCCGCCTTCGCCTTTGGCGAGTCCGCCCCCGCGCCGGAGCCCATGATCCTCGACCGCCTCGACGCCAGCGGCTGGAGGGGATAGCAAAACACGCGGGGCCTCTGGCGCCAGAAGCCCCGCATGGCGCCTCGGCCCGGCCCCGCTCTGAGCCCGCTCACACGTGGCCTCGGCCCGCAGGCTACCCGCGCTGCGCTCCGCTTCACGGTCCGCCGCGCCGCGCGGCGTACTTTCCTGAACCTTGGGGCGCAGCGGCTCGTACGCCTCACGCTCACCCCACTCCCCTACACCGACCTCACCATGTGGAAGCGGTTTAAGCGCGTTGTCGCCTCTCTCTTCGGCGGAGCCATCTCCGCGATGGAAGATCCCCGTCTGATCCTCGAGCAGAACATGCGCGAGTTGAACGATCAGGTCCCGAAGATGAACGAGAACATCGCGACGGTGAAAGCCAACGTGATGCTCCTCCAGAAGGAGAACAAGAAGTACGCGAACGAGCAGGCCGCGATGACGGCCAAGATCAAAGCCGCCATCCAGGCCGGCCGCGACGACATCGCGCAGCGCTACGCGCTCCGCCTCCAGCAGGTCAAGGAAGCGCAGCTCCGCACCGGGGAGCAGCTGCAGTTCGCCGAGAGCGCCTACGAAAAGGCCCTCCAGGTCAAGAAGGCGTTCATGCGCGAGCGTGAGCGCAAGGTGCAGGAGGCGCAAGAGGCCCTCCGCGCCCACGAGCGCGCCAAGTGGCAGGCGAAGATCGCCGACACGCTGGAGCAGTTCGAGGTCGCCGGCGTCGACGCCACGCACTCGGAGATGATCAACCGCGTCAACGAGCAGACGGCGAAGTCCGAGGCGCGCATGGAGATGGCGCTGGACTCCATCGACACCGAGGCCATGCAGATCGAGGAGGACGCGCAGGACATCCAGGCGCAGGAGCTCGTCAAGCAGTTCAAGCTGGAGATGGGCATGGAGGCCCCCGCGCCAGCGGCCCGCCAGCCGCAGATTCAGATCCCCGACGAGGAGATCAGCAGCGCCTCTGGCGCCGCGCGAGACCGCGCCCGCACCGAATAGGAACGAGGCGCGAGGCCGGGGTAGGAGCGCAACGCCTTTACTCCTGCCTCTCCCCTCCCTCCCCCTTCCTTTTCCCCCATGGACAAAGACGAGTTCGAACGGATCAAGGCCGCTGAGAAAGAGCACCTCCGCACGCTCCGCGGCCTCAAGCAGCAGCACCGCGACGCCACCCGCAAGGCGTCGACGATGAACGCCCTCCGGGGCATGCTCACACCCAACCAGGACGCGACGCACGACGAGTTCACCGACAAGGTGAACCAAAGCGCGGCGATGGCCGAGGCGCGGCTCGAACTCGCGCAAGAGGAGGCCGCCCGCATCGCGCAGCAGGAGGCCGACGCCGAAGTCACGCGCCAGAGCGAGGCCGAGGCTCTTATCCGCCAGATGAAGGCCGAACTCGGCGGCGACGACGCCTCGGGCGCCCCGCCCGCCGCCCGCTCCGCGCCAGAGGCGCAGTCCACGCGGGCCTCTGGCGAGACGCCGAGCAGCGCTAAAACCATCGGCCGCACGCCGCCCCCTGAGCCCGACGCGCCAGAGGCGAACGAGCCCACGCGCGGCGCCAAATCCATCGGCCGACGGCGAGGCCAGTAGCGAGTGGGAACGGGTGAGTGGTCCGCCACTGTTCCATCCCCGCTGGCCCTATCCCCCCTATGACCGACGAACCGATCAACTTTTACAAGGAGGCGTTCATGAGCCCGCTCAACCTCGGGTTCCTGATCTTCGCGCTGGTGACGGCGCTGCTCATCGCCGGGCCGATGGCGAACATCCTCCTCTTGTTCGCCGCGGCGGCCGAACTGCTCTACCTGGGCACGATCCCACGCAGCGATCGCTACAAGCGGCTCGTCCGCTCGCGCAAGATTGCCGAGCGGAAGCGCGAGGTCAAAAAAGACCGCGACGTGTTCCGCTCGCTCTCCAAGGACGACCAGAAGCGCTACGTCCGCTTCCGGAATATGGAGAAGGCTATCAAGGACAACTTCGGCAAGCTGCCGTACTCGTCTCAGGGCATCCTGGACGCGCACCTCAAAAAGCTGGACGGCCTGCTGGATGCGTACCTCAACCTGCTCCAGCTCAAAGAGCGCTACGTGCGCTTTACCGAGCGGACGGGCGAGCGCGACATCGTCCTCGCCATCGACGGGCTGCAGCAGGAGATGAAGACCGATCCACCGCGGGTCCGGGCCATCAAGCAACGCCGCATGGGCATCTTGGAGAAGCGCCTGGAGCGGTTCAAAAAGGCCGGCGAGAACCTCGCCATCATCGGCGCGCAGCTCGAGACCATCGAGGACGTAACGCGCTACGTCTACGAGCAGTCGCTGACGATGCAGAACCCCGAGGAGGTCTCGTTCCAGCTCGACACGCTCGTGTCCGAGGTGGAGGAAACGCAGGCAAGCGTCGAAGCGCTCGAAGACGCCTTCGGCGACCCCATGGCCGGCCTGACTTCGCTCGACATGGAGGAGCTCGATCTCTCGTTCTCCTCTGGTGACGTCGAGGACCGCATCGACTCTGGCCTGCTCGACGACATCGCGCCAGAGGCCTCTGGCGCCGCCGAGCGCCGCCGCACGCGCCGGAGCAACTAGGCCGCGCGAGGTAGGGAGTACCGGGCACGCGGCGTAGCCGCCGGACTCCAACGCCGCCCCCGTACCGAGTACCCCGTACCCCCACTATGGACTTCCAGACTCTCCTCTACGACGTTGACGCCTCTGGCGTCGCGGTGATTACGCTCAACCGGCCGGACTCGCTGAACGCGCTCAACCGCAGGCTCGTGGGCGAGCTCGGCCAGGCCATGCGCGCGGCGAAAAACGACGACGCGGTCAAAGGCGTGATCGTGACCGGAGCCGGGGAGAAGGCTTTTGCCGCTGGCGCCGACATCTCGGAGTTCGCGGGCATGGAGCCGCTAGAGGCGCACCGCTTCGCGCTCCGCGGCCAGGCCATCTTCAACAGCATCGAGAGCATGCCGAAGCCGGTCATCGCGGCCATCAACGGGTTCGCGCTCGGCGGCGGGTGCGAGCTCGCGATGGCGTGCCACCTCCGCGTCGCGGTGGACACGGCGCAGTTCGGGCAGCCCGAAGTGCAGCTCGGCCTGATCGCGGGCTTTGGCGGCACGCAGCGGCTCCCGCGCCTCGTCGGCTACGGCAACGCGGCAGAGATGCTGCTCACCGGCGACCGCATCGACGCGGCGCGCGCCGAGCGCATCGGTCTCGTCAACAAAGTCGTCGATGCAGGCGGTCTCATGGACGCCGCCAGAGGCTTCGTGGAGAGCATCGCAAGCAAGGCCCCGGTCGCCGTCGCGATGACGCTCCAGGCGCTCCGCGCTGCCGACCTGCCTCTGGCGCAAGGCCTCCAGCACGAGGCCGCGCTGTTCGGACAATGCGTGGCGACGGAGGACTTCGCCGAGGGCGTCGGCGCGTTCCTCAACCGCCAGAAGCCGGAATTCCAAGGGCGCTAGTAGCCAGTAGCCAGTAGCCAGTAGCCAGTAGCCAGTAGCCAGTAGCCAGTAGCCAGTAGCCAGTAGCCAGTAGCCAGTAGCCAAAGTTGCGGCCTCTGGCGCCAGAGGCGCCGCGTTCCCATCTTCTCTGCCGCTGGCCCTCCCCACTGGCCCCCTCCTCATGGCCATCGTTGCCATCCTCGTCCTGATCGGCCTGAGCGCGTTTTTTTCGGGCTCGGAGATCGCCTTCGTGACCGCGAACCGGCTCAAGACCGAGGTGCGGGCGCGCCGCGCGGGCTGGGTCGGCCGCGTGGTGCAGGAGTTCATGGCGAACCCCGCCACGTTCCTCACGACGACGCTCGTCGGCAACAACATCGCGCTCGTCGTCTACTCCACGCTGATGAGCCTCACGCTGGAGGCGCCTCTGGCGCGGCTCGTGGGCGAGTCACCGGGCCTGATCCTCGCGCTGCAGACCATCATCGCGGCCGTGCTCGTGCTCGTGCTGGGAGAGGTGATCCCAAAGTCGTTGCTCCGCAACCCGACGGACCGCGTCGTGTTCGCGCTCGCGGCGCCTCTCAAGCTGACGTACTGGGTGTTCTGGCCCCTGATCAAGCTGGCGGGCTGGACAAGCGGGCTCGTGGTCCGCGCACTGGGTGCCGAGGGCGACACGGTCCAGCAGTTCCTGCGGCGCGATTTCGAGATCGTGCTGCGCGAGAGCCGCGAGACGGGCCAGATCGAACTGGACGAAGAGGAGAGCGAGATCCTCTCCAACGTGTTCGAGCTCCGCAGCCTCCGCGTGAAGGACTCGATGGTGCCGCGGACGGAGATCTACGCCGTGGACGAGACCTCGTCGCTGCGCGAGGTGCGCGACCTCTTCGTCGAGACCGGCTTTAGCCGCCTCCCTGTCTACCGCGAAAACGTGGACCGCATCGTGGGCGTCGTCCTCGCGCACGACCTGTTCCACGCGCCGGACGACTTGAAAGCGATTACGCGGTCCGTCCGCGTCGTCCCGGAGTCGAAGTCGGCCAAGGACCTCCTGTTCACATTCCTGCGCGGCGAGGACGACGACGTGCCGCGCAGCGGGAGTTCCACGCTCGCCGTCGTCGTGGACGAGTACGGCGGCACGGCGGGCATCGTAACACTTGAAGACCTTCTGGAAGAGCTGTTCGGCGACATCCGCGACGAGCACGACGCCGCCGCGGCGCCGATCCGCTTGCTGGAGGACGGGAGCTGGCACGTCCACGGCCGCGTTGAGCTGGACGACCTCGAAAGCGAGACGGGCCTGGCGATCCCGGCCGGCGACTACGAAACCGTCGCAGGCTACCTCCTCGCGATGCTCGGCACGGTCCCCGACGAGCGCGCAACGGTGGAGCTCGACGAGCACCGCTTCACGATCCTGAAGGCGAGCCCGAGCCGCATCGAGACGGTCCGCATCCGGAAGCTGTAGGCCTCTGGCGGGTTCTGGGTTCTGGGTTCTGGGTTCTGGGTTCTGGGTTCTGGGTTCTGGGTTCTGGGTTCTGGGTTCTGGGTTCTGGGTTCTGGGAATGAAGTCCATCGCCACCTCTGGCGCCAGAGGCGTTGGGGGCTTTTGCCCTCCCCTTCTGAGTCCGCATCGGATTCCGCCAGAGGCCTCTGGAGCCTGCCACAAACGCGGCGGCCCGCCGTAGCCTCTGGCGTCACCCCGCAAGGTCCATGACGGCCCGGCTCGGACGCGCAGCGTTCCCCCTTTTCGTGCTCCTCACGCTCGGCGTGTACGCGGCCGCTTGTTTCGTGGTCGGGCGCCTCGGCACGGTGCCGAGCCCGCAGCTTCTGGCGGGGGCCGTAGCGGTGGACCTGGTGGTGTTGGTGCCGGCGCTGTACTACGCGCTCCTCGTGCGCGGTCGCCAGAGGCCAGCGATCACGCTCGCGCCGGTGGTCGTGCTGAGCATGGTTGGCGCGTATGCGGTGCTGCCGGAGGCGTACGAGGGCGTGTTGGGGCCGTTCGAGATCGGCGTGGTGCTCGTGGAGGCGGCGGCGCTGACGTGGATCGGTCTCCGCATCCGAGCGGTCGTGCGCGCCTACCGGGCCTCTGGCGACGCGGACCTGCTGGAGCGGTTGCGCGGCGCCTTCGGTGCGGCGTTCGGGCACGGGTTCGCGATGGAAGCCGCCGCGGCCGAAGCATCCGTGCCGCTATACGCGTTCGGCCGGGGCGTGGAGCGGCGCGACGCAACCACGTTTGGCTATCGCCAGCGGAGCGGCTACGCGTCAGTCTTCGCGGGCCTTCTCATCGGGGCCGCCGTCGAGCTAGCGCTGGGACACTTCCTCCTGCTCCACTATTGGAACGCGACGGCCGCTGGCGTCCACCTTGCGCTCTCGGTGTATGGCGCGCTCTGGCTCGTGGCCGATCTCCGCGCGATGCACGCCCGGCCGATTCGTCTCGGCGCCAGAGGCCTGGTCGTGCGCTGCGGCCTGCGGTGGACCGCCAGCGTGCCTCTGGCGCAGATCGCGGAGGTCCGGCGCCTGGAACGGGGCTCGTACGCGGGAACGGACGGGTTTCTGGACCTCACGCCTCTGGGCGCGGCGCGCTACGCCATCGTCTTACGCGAGCCGGTGCGCGTCCGCGGCCCGCTCGGTATTACGCGCGTGGCCTTGCGGCTGGGCGTGGACGTGGACGACCGCGAGCGGTTCGAGAGGGCTCTTGCCGACGCCATCGGCGCGGCGTGACGCCTCTGGCGCCAGAGGCCTGCGCGTCCTCTAGAACGGCAGCGCGGCCTGGAGCCGGTAGTACAGGTCCACGTCGTCCCACACGATGGAGCCGTTCCAGACCTCGTCGATCTTGCCCGTCGGGATGGCGACGCCGACGGCGTGCATGAACGAGAAGCCACCGAGCGAGACGCGGTTGCGGAGTTCGCCGCCGACGCCGGCGCGCTGGATCGGGTTGCCGAAGTCCTGGTCGAACACCAGCCCGCCGTCGACGAAGAGCGACGGCGCGATCTCGCGGAAGCTGACGGCGCCGAGGATCGTGGTCTCCAGGTCAAACACCGGCTCCATCCGGTACTCCGCCGAGCCGAACAACAGGCCGCGGCCCACGGCGTAGCGCCGGAAGCCGCGCACGCGCTCGGCGCCATCGAGCGAGAGCGCGCCGATAAACGGCAGGCTCGCGCTGACGTCGTCGTAACGCGAGAGACCGACGAAGTCCTGCGGCAACTGCGGGTCGCCGAGGAGCGCCGTCGCGCGGCCGTGGACGTACAGGCGCCCGAGCGGCGCCGGGAAGACCTGGTACGCTTCCAGGTCCGGTCTCGCGAAGGTCCCGGCGCCGAAGACCGGCACGCCGGCCGTCACGCGCGCACGGATGCCCGTTCCGTCCAGCGGGTGGATCACGTTGAGGCGGTACGGCCGCTGGAGCTTGAACGCGAGGCCGAGTTGCACGTCGGCGCGGGTCCCGGCCTCTGGCGCCGCCAGAGGCAAGCCTTCGGCGTCGAGGTCGGTCATGTCGTCCACGCCGAGCGGGTTCGCGTGCGCGAGGCGGACGCGCGTCCCGGCGGCCCAGTTGGCGTAGGGGCGCGTCGTGATGTCGAGCGGGAGCGTCGCCGAGATGTCGCCGCCGATCAGGTCCTCCACGAGCACGTCATTGCCGTAGACGTTGGCCGGACCGGGGAAGCGGTACAGGTCCAGCGTCAGCGTCGGCGCGAGTTGGCGGTTGGTGTACGAGAGGTACAGGAACGAGCGGTCGACGGGGCGCGTGACGCTGACGCCGCCGAGGAAAAAGAGCTGGTGCTTGCCCAGCGGCTCCAAGAAGATGGAGGTCGCGAAGGCGCCGTAGTCGTCATCGCCCGTGAACAGCTTGCCGTCCTCGGCCGGGTCCCCGTAGGGCAGCGCGATGGTGATGGCGTGGTCCAGGTTGGCGAGCGCGTTGTACGGGCGCCTCTCGCGGATCAAGCTTGCGTCCGGGGCCACCTGCCACGGGACCTCGGCGGGCGGCCGGTGCTCGGTCCACGCGGCGTAGGACGCCGGCACCGCCAGAGGCCCCGCAGTCACGGTCGGCTCGCGGCGCGCGTCGATGACGAACACGCGGTCGCGCCGCTTCGTCTCTGTCGCGCCGACGACCAAGCGGCCCGCTGGGTGCGTGCTGTCGGCGGGGAGCCAGTCCAGGATCTCGGCGCCGTCGAAGAGGAAGGTGCGGCGCTGCGCGCCGGGGACTGGGGACTCGAGGTTGGGGACGGGCAGAGAACTCGCGCCAGAGGCCTCTGGCGCCGAGAGAGAACGCCTCGAGGGCGCAGCAGGGCTCGCGTTCGCCTGCAGATCGCCAGCCCCTAGTCCCCCTCCTCCAGTCCCCACCACGAACACGTTGCTGATGCGGTCGCGCAGGCTCGTGAACGCGAGCGCGTCCGAGGTCGCGTTCCAGATCGGCGTGCGGTCGTCGCGCTCGTCCAGCGGCGTCGTGGTGTCCGTAGAGAGGCGCGTCACCTCGCCAGAGGCCACGTCGACCGTTGCCAGGCCTCTGGCGCCGTCGGCGTCGACGAGCGCGATGGCGATGCGCGCACCGTCCGGGCTCCAGCGCGCGCTGGAGATCTGCACGTCGCCGGTAAACGCCGTCAACGGCGTCTCCACGCCAGAGGCCGTGTCCAGGATGAAGAGGTTGGCCGTCGGCCCGTCCACGCCCACAAAGGCGAGGCGGCGGCCGTCGGGCGCCCACGTCGGCGAGATGGCGCGGCGGTTGCGCGTGAGCCTCTGGCGTTTCGCCGTCGCGTCCTCCACCACGAAAAGGTCGTTGACGAACGAGCCGTAGCGGCCGCGGACCGTCCGCGCGTACGCGATGCGCGTGCCATCCGGGCTCCACGAGATCGGGCCGACGATGGAGCCTTCTTCCAACAGCCGGAGGTCTCGGGCGCGGGTCGAGTCCGCGCCGGGGTTGTTGACCGAGAACAGCCGCGTGATGGGCCGCGCGAGGCTCGCGAAGACGACTGCGGCGTAGCGCGACGTGTCCGGGCTGAACTGCACCTGCTGAATGACCTGCCCGGGCACCGCCAGAGGCTTGACGTTCAGCGAGTCCAGCCGCTCCATCTGCCCCGCGATGGTGTTGTAGTACACGTTGACGTGCTTGCGCCACTCCTCGTAGAACTCGGGGTAGCTCACGCCTACCGTCGCGCGGAAGGCGCGGTAGAAATCGTGGACCTGCGCGAAGCCGAACAACGCCGGCTTGCGGTGCTCCAGCAGTTTGGTGACGAGGGAGTCCCCGCGCGTCTGCGCGAGGTAGCGGATCTGACTGTTGCCGATGGCGTAGCGCAATTGGCCGTTGCGGGCGCTCAGGCCGTCCTCGTAGCTCAAGCGGTCGTCGAACACGGCGGCGCGCAGCACGGCGTCGCCTCTGGCGGCGTCCCAGCGCTCGGTCTGGTACTGGGCGAAGCCCTCGGCCCAGAAGCTCGGAATCGCGTCGGCCAGGAGGTTCTGCGCCGTGCCCACGTTGCTCCGCACCTTGCGGAAGTGGAAGATGTGCGCGATCTCGTGCGCCATCACCTTGCGGAGCCACTTCACGTCGCCCGTCCAGAGCCTCGCGAAGTCGTTGATGTGCACCCAGATCGTCGTCACGCCCACGCGGCTGCTCTCGAACGCGATGCCGTTCGTGATCTCGTCCTCGTCCGAGAGGTAGACGCGGATCGGGTCCGGGAAGTCCACCGGCCCGATGTTGACCTGGAGCGCCGCGTACGTCTCCTCCGCAATCGGCGCCGCCATCTCCTCGATGCCCGCGAGGTGCTGGGGGTACATGATCTCGAAGTGCTCCGTGACCGCCACCTGCCAGTCGATCTCCGGGTGGTTGCGGTCGTTGAAGGACGCGAAACCGGGGGTTTGGGCGAGCGCGGCGCCAGAGGCGAGGCACGCGAGAAGCGCGAAGGCGAGGAGGCGCGGGAGCACGAGCAGGCGGGAGGATGGGGAGGGCAGGATACAGGCGCCGCCAGAGGCGTGGCGGTCACTCCGGCGCACCAGAACGCGAGGCGTACGCCGCTCCGTGCGCGCCCGCCAGAGGCCTCTGGCGAGACCGAAAAACCCGTGCGCGAGCGTGTCGCCAGAAGGCATTCAGCCTATGCCATTCAGGTGTCACTCGCATTCGCTAATTACGCGTACGCGCGCGCGGGAAGCCTCCCTCAGCGACCTCCAACGCGTGCCCTTCTCATCCCGCCTCTCTCGCCAGAGGCTACTGACATGCACCGCGTCCCCCTCTCCGGTTCCGCCGCCCGCGTCACCCCGCGTGACTGGGCCACCTCTCTCCTCTCCGGCCCCGCCGTGGAGCCGCCGCCGCCCTACGCCGGCGCCATCCACGATGAGTTCGCGTGGCACGTCGTGAAGTACCTCGCCGACGACGCCGTGCTCCGTTCCGAGCACCCCGTGGAGCCGACCGACCGGCTGCCCGGCGCGCTGTTCACGTTCGACTTCGTGATCGAGGTCCCGGTCCGCGACGACGCGGGCGACGTGACGGCCATGCGCCGCGTGGCCTTCGAGATCGGCGGCGCGCGCAACCTGCCCGAGCATCAGCGACAGTTGCGGCGCGACGCCACGGTCCTCGCCTCTGGCGCCGCCGACGCCGTCTACCGCCTGCGCGGCAGCGACCTCCTGGACCACATGGAAGACGTGCTCTTCCTCGTCGCGCAGTGGGACGCCGAGTTGTTCTCCGCCAGAGGCCAGATCAACCTCAAGACGCTCGCGGGACCCGAGGCGCGCAGCCTCGCCATCCGGCCTGAGCAGCCGAGCGCGCTCGTGCCCTACCCGATCGGTGACGCCGACCCCGCGCGGGCGCTCTGGCATGTCGCCAACGGCGAGGCGCCGCACGTCCTCGTCCGCCGCCTGGACGCGCGCTACCCGGACGTGTGGGAGTCCTACGCCGCGCCGGTCAAGCCTCTGGCGACGGAGGTGCCGTACCGGAAGGCGAGCTGAGAGTTGATGCCCTACCCGAGCCGGTGTCATCGCGAGCGAAGCGCGGCGATCTCCTGCCGCTGAGCGCGCGCCTCTGGCGCCAGAGGCCGAGCCAACCGCCGTCCGCTCCGTGCATCTAAAAACGGTCCCCCTCGGTGAGGGGGACCGCTTCCGTTTCTGCTGCCTGGGCGATCGCGCCAGAGGCTTACTCGCCGCGTCCGCCGAAGCCGCCGCGGTCTCCTCGGCCGCCCCGCTCGTCGTCGTCGCTTCTGGCGTTGCCCTGGCCAAAGTTGCTGAGGCGGTACGTGAGGTTGAGCATCACGTAGCGGCCGAGCGCTTCCGTGCGCGCGTCCTGGATGTACAGCTCCGTCACGGTCCGCTCCACGTCCTGCTGCTGCGAGAGGATGTCGTAGACGCTCAGGCTGACCTCGGCGACGTCGCCGGGCAAGAACTTGTAGCCGGCCTTCGCGCTCCACAGGATCTGCGAGGGGTCGATGCTATCGTCCAGGCCGGTGTAGTACAGCGCGTTGAGGTTGGTGCCCAGGGAGAGGCCGCCCCAGGGGAGCCAGGCCAGCTTCGCGCCCGCGAGGTGCCGCACCGTGGTGTCATCCAGCGAGGGCGCGTCGGAGTTGGTCGTCGCGGAGTAGCGCGCGCCGTACTCCAGCGAGAAGTCCACGCGCTCGCTGATGGCGCTGCCGATAAACACGCGGCCGTCCAGCCCGAACTGGTCCGAGACGTTGAGCGCGTTGTTGACGAGGCCCGGCGCGCGGGTGTAGCTGCCGCCGAACGACATGTTGGCGTTGCTCTTGATCAGCCCGATGGGCCGACCGTAGCTCACCAGCGCGCGCCCGTTCCAGTAGCCGTCCACGTTCTCAGGCTGCGTGAGTTGCCCGCCCGCCGGGACGACTACCCCAGAGGGCGTCGTGACCGGCTCCCGGGCCAGGATCGTGGAGGAGCCGATGTAGTTCTGGCCGTAGGAGCCGCTGATAAAGCCGAAGAGGACAGAGCCGCCCGCGGCGTCGGTCGAGTTAAAGCGGGCGCGGAGCGAGTGCGTCGTGCTGGGGTCGAGGTCCGGGTTGCCCGTGGTGAGCAGCAGCGGGTTCGAGTTATCCACCAGGCTGCTGAGCTGGTTCGCGCTCGGGGTGCGCGTGCTAGCCCGGTAGTTGAGGTCCAGCCGCTTGCCCTCGCTCAGCGTTATGCGCGCCCGTGCCGACGGCAGGAACGACCAGAACGAGCGGTCAACCGTAAAGGCCTCTGGCGCGAGCTGCTCGCCTTCGAGGCGCTCGTGCTGGAGATCGAAGCCGATCTGCCCGTTGGCCTCTCGCGAGCCCGTGCGGAGCGAGACGCCGCCGCGCTGCACGAACGACTGCTGCTCAAAGGCGCTCGTGAACGACGCGTCGGGGACGGTGTACGCGCCAGAGGCGTCGGCGAGGAACGCGCCCTGGTCCGAGCTGCTGCGCGAGAGCTCGGGCCGGTAGCTGAACTGGAGCTGCGTGGTCTCGCTCAGCGGCTCGGTAAAGCTCAGCCGCGCCTGGAGGGAGCGGGAGTCCGAGGCCGTGTCGAACAGCTGATCGCTGGCAAACGCCATGCTTCCGTCCGCGGCATTGACAGTCTGGGTCGCCTGCGTCGTCTCGCCGTTCTGGTCGCCCACGGCGCCCTCCACGCTGAGCGAGAGCGTGCGGCCTCTGGCGGCAAAGCGGTGGCGGACCCCGAGCTCGATCTCGGAGGAGAGCGCGAAGGCGCTGGCGTCCGTCTCGGACGTGGTCAGCGCGAGGGCCGCGCCATCGGGAGAGCGGGTGATGCCGCGAAGGTCGCTGATCGCGCCGACGTCCTGGAGCGAGAACTGCGGCTCGAACGTGAGCTGCGTCCGGTCCGACAGGTCGTATTGCGCGCGGAGCGTGGCGCGGGCGTTCGCGTTGTCCGTGTCGGCGGTGTCGGTCTCGTCGTAGAGTTGCGAGATGCCACCGTCGGTCAGCGTGGAGCGCGTGAGGCCGGCATCCAGAAGGGTCTCGCTGGTGTTGAAGAACGTGCTGCCGGTCAGGCGGAGCTTGCCGCCCGCGAGCACGTCGGAGTAGCTCACGCCGAGTGCGTTGGCCGACGCGATGCCGTCCTGCTCGTTCTGGAGCAAGCCGCCCACGTCGCCTCCACCGCGTCCGCCGCGCCGCCCGCGGCCACCGCCGCCAGAGGCGATCCCCGCCAGGTCCTCGGCGGCGAAGTTCTGCTGGTCCACGTTGTTGGCGAGGCCCACAACGGTGATGCGGCGGTCACCCTTCAGGATGGTGGTGTTGCCGCCGGCGAGGTACTCGCCCTCAGGCCCGGCGCCTGCGTAAACGCGGCCGAACTGGCTGTTCTGCGTTCCGGCGCGCGTCACGATGTTGAGCGTCTTTTCCGCGTCGCCGTCATCGAAGCCGGAGAACCGGGACTCCTCGCTCTGGCGGTCGAAGACCTGCACCTCCTTGATCATCTCGGCCGGGAGCGTGTTGAGCGCCGCCTGCACGTCGGTCCCGAAAAACTCGCGCCCGTCGATGAGCACGCGGCGGACCGTCTCGCCCTCGGCGGTGACGGTCCCGTTCTCGACGGTCACGCCCGGCAGCTTCGCCACCAGGTCCTCCGCCGTCGCGTCCGGGTTGACCGGGAAGGCGTCGGCGCTGAACGCCGTCGTATCGCCTCGGACCTCGACCCTCTGGCGCGTCGCCGCCACGTCCACGCCTTCCAGGAGCGCCGCGTCCTCGGCGAGTTCGACCGCGCCGAGCGCGAGCGCCGAGCCGCTGGCGGTAACCGGGCGCGCCAGCGAGGTGTAGCCCACGAACGAGACGCGGAGTTCGTACGCGCCCGCGGCGACCGCGAGACGGAACGTGCCGTCGGCGGCAGAGGCCGCGCCGACCTGCGTGCTATCGGCGCTCATGCGCACCATGAGGACGGTCGCGCCGGGGAGCGGCTGACCGTCTGCGGCGTCCACGACCGTTCCCGTCACCTGGACGGTGCGGCCGGCCTGGGCGGAGGCCGAGGTGGCAAGGAGGAGGCCCAGGGAGAGGGCGAAAAGAGCGCGCATGGCGACGAAAGCAGAAAGAGAAAAGGGTGGCCTCTGGCGCCAGAGGCCGAGGGGGAAGGCCCCGGGATGAACCCGGGGCCGGGAAATCAGGAGCGGCCGTTGCCGCGGCCACCGCGGCGTCCGCGCTGGTTCTGGCGCTGCGCCTCCTGCCAGGTCCGGAAGCCCGGGATCTGCTCAGGCGTCAGGAGCGCTTCGATCTTGCGGGTCGTCTCAGCGCGCCGGGCTTGCATCTGCTCACGCATGGCCTGCCGGTCTCCGGTGCCGCGTGCGGGCCGGTCGGCGGCCTCGGCCTCGAGGAGTTCGCGGATCTGAGCCGTCTGGGAGGCGGTCAGGTTTACGGCCTCACTCAGCGACGACACTTGGGCCTGTACGCGGGAGGCCGCGTCGCCTCCGCGGGCACCTGCAGCGCTGCGCTGCTGCGGCGACGCCTCCTGGCTCTGAGCGCAAGCGGGAAGAGTAAAGGTGAGGAGGCCGAGGAGCGCCAGAGGCGTCAGGGTGCGGCGGAGAGACATGGTGGCGTTGTCTGGTGGGGGTTGGGGGCGCCGGAGGCCGTGGGCCCAGGCGGTCACGAAGAGAAGAACGGGACCGCCGGGCCCGATTCCGCACGCCTGCGCACGAGGTGCACGGCGGTGTCACGAATGGCACGAGCGGGGTCTCGACCCCTCAGCCGCGAGCGTTTGGGCCTATCCCCCACGCAAAAACGCCAGAGGCCGTAGCCCCTGGCGTCAGTCCTGCTGCTATGTGTTCGGCCCTGCCGCGACGTGCCGCCAGAGTCCTCTGGCGCTAGTGCCAGTGCCCGTGCTCCTCGGACCATACTTGGCCGGGCGCGCCCTCGCCCTGTGGCCCATCGCCGGCGCCCGAGACCGCAGCGCCCGCGATCAGCACGCCGACGAGGAGCACGAGGCCGATGATGATCCCCGCCCCGTTCCGACCGATGCCGCTTGATTTCCCAGCGCAGCAGTTTTTGTACTTCTGTCCGCTGCCGCAGGGGCAGGGTGCGTTGCGGGCGACGTCCATAGGTGGGAGAGGCGTGGTGCGGCCTCAAGGTAATAGGTCGTGCTGCCGCCAGAGGCCTCTGGCGAGACGCTTTGTTGTCTACTGGCCGTTCTCGGTCTCTGGCGCGATCTGAAAGCCGATGGACCGGTTGCCGCGCGGGTCCTCCTGCCGGAGCTCGCGCTGCATCCGCTCGTACTCCTTCTCGGCCTCTGGCGTCACGCTCGGGCGCGTGGTCTTGAGGGCTTCGTCGAAGGCGCCCATGGCGACCTCCTCGCCTCCGGCGCGGAGCGTGAGCAGGCCTGCCTTGCGGACGAGGTTTTCCAGGTCGGCGCCGGAAAAACGCTCGGTGCGCTCGGCGAGGGCGTCGAGGTCGACGTCGGTCGCCAGAGGCATCTTGCCGGTCTGGATGCCGAGGATGACGCGGCGGCCCTCCTGGTCCGGGACCGGGACGTAGACGATCTCGTCGAAGCGGCCGGGGCGTAAGAGTGCCGGGTCCAGCAGCGTCGGCCGGTTGGTGGCCGCGAGGACGACGACGCCCTGCATGTCCTCCAGCCCGTCCATCTCCGCCAGCAGCGTGTTCACCACGCGCTCGGTCACGTTCGAGTCGCCGATGCCGGAGCCTCTGGCGGGGGCGAGCGCGTCGATCTCGTCGATAAAGATAACCGTAGGAGCCACCTGGCGGGCGCGCTGGAAGAGGCGGCTGACCTGCTTTTCGCTTTCGCCGACCCACTTGCTCAGCAGGTCGCTGGACTTCGTGGACACGAAGTTGGCCTCGGCCTCTCGCGCGACGGCCTTGGCCAGAAGCGTCTTGCCGTTCCCGGGAGGGCCGTAGAGCAGGAAGCCCTTCGCGGGCCGGATGCCGAGCTTTTTGAACGCTTCGGGCTGCTGAAGCGGAAGCTCGACGCCTTCGCGAAGCTGCATCTTGACCTCTTCTAAGCCGCCGATGTCCTTCCAGCCCACGTTGGGCACCTGGATCTGGATCTCGCGGAGCGCGCTCGGCTGCACGCGGCGCGTGGCGTCGGTGAAGTCGTCGGCGGTGACGATCAGTTCGTCCAGGACTTCGCCCGGGATCTCGTCCTGCTCCAAGTCGATCTCGGGCAGGATGCGGCGGAGCGCGCTGATCGCGGCCTCTCGCGCGAGGGCACCGAGGTCGGCGCCGACGAATCCGTAGGTCGTCCGCGCGAGCGTGTCCAAGTCCACGTCCTCCGCCAGAGGCATCCCGCGGGTGTGGATGTCGAGGATCTGACGGCGACCGCTCGTGTCGGGCACGCCGATCACGATCTCGCGGTCGAAGCGGCCCGGACGGCGCAGCGCGGGGTCGATGGAGTCCGGCCGGTTCGTCGCGCCGATCACGACGACGTTGCCGCGCGATTCGAGCCCGTCGAGAAGGGTCAGAAGCTGGGCCACGACGCGGCGCTCGGCCTCGCCGGTCTCGTCGCGCGCGGGCGCGATGGAGTCGATCTCGTCGATAAAGATGATGGCGGGCGCGTTCTGCTCCGCCTCCTCGAACACCTCGCGCAAGCGGCCCTCGCTCTCGCCGTAGTAGCGGCCCATGATCTCGGGGCCGTTGATGACGAGAAAGTGCGCGTTGGTCTCGTTCGCGACGGCCTTTGCGAGCAGCGTTTTGCCCGTTCCGGGCGGGCCGTAGAGCAGCACGCCCTTGGGTGGGTCGATGCCGAGCCGCGAGAACAACTCGGGGTGCTTGAGCGGAAGTTCGATCATCTCGCGCACCTGATCGACCGTGTCGCCCAGGCCGCCGATGTCGTCGTACGTGATGCCGACGGGGCCTTCGCCGCTCTCGGGCTCGGCGTACTCGGGGAGCAACTCGATCTCGGTCTCCTCGGTCACCTGCACGATCCCGCGCGGGTTGCTCTGGGTGACGACAAGTCGGATTTCTTGCAGACCGAAGCCGCGCTGCTGGCCAAAGAGTTGGCGGTACAGGTCGGGCGGCATCCCGGGCAGGTTGCCGCCTTCGGGGCCCGCGCCCTGGCGGTAGACGCTGGTGCTGACGACGTCGCCAGAGGCCAGCGGGCGGCCCATAAGCGTGCGCAGAAGCGCGCGACCCGAACCTTGCAACCGCACGCCCTGCTGGGCGGGCGCGAGCACGACTTTCTTCGCGGGCTGCACCTGGGCAGGCGCGATCTCGACGTGGTCGCCCATGCCGACGCCGGCGTTGGCGCGCAAGAGGCCATCCAGCCGGATGATGTCCAGCCCGGCATCGGCGCTGTACGGCGGGAGCGCGATGGCGGGCGTGGTGCGCTTGCCGGTGAGGGCCACGATGGCCCCTGGCGCGAGGCCAAGCGCGGCCAAGCTTTCAGCGTTGATGCGGGCGACGCCCTTGCCGACGTCGGGGTTCTGGGCGCCGGCCACCTGGAGGCGGACGGTGTCGGTGCGGTCGGGGGCGGTCGGGACTTCGGCCATGTCGAGCGGTTCTCAGATCTGGCCGCGTTCCACGTCCGGCGCCGCGTGGGGTTCGCGCGCGCCAGAGGCCTCACAGGGTGTTCGCGGGCCTCTGGCGGGTGGCTGCGTCGCCAGAGGCCGGGCACCTCTCGCCAGAGGCTCAGGAGGTGGCCGGGGGCGCGCCTGCGGCGTCGAGCCAGCGGTGGAGCAGGGCAAGGTGGAGGTCTACGCGGTCCTCTACGCTCTCGGGAACGGGGACGTCTCTGGCGTCGCAGTCGGTGCGGACGGCGGCGTCCACGTCGGAGACCGGGGGCGGAGCGCCGGGGTCGGCGCCGTCATCGTCGAGCGCGCCAGCGGCGCGGAGGGCGACGGCCTCGTACTGAACCGAACGGCGCGCATAAGGCGGCACGCCCTGCGCCTGCAGGTAGCCCTCTACGTCTCCAGCCTCGCCGTAGACCCCGGCCGACTCGGGGTGCGGCTCTACCGGGATAAACATCTCGGCGCCCCCGGGCATCGTGATCCACCCGAGCGGGTAGAGGCGGCACGCCAGAGGTCGCCCCGCGTGGACGGCGCACCGCCCGGCGTCGTAGTGCACGCACACGCCGCCATCGGTCCAGCGCAGCGTGCTCGTTTCGGGGTCGACGCTTGTCGCGAGGGCCTCGGACGTGGAGACGCCCAGCGCTTCGGCGAGCCGCGCGACCTCGTAGGGGCCGACCGAGATCTGCTTTCCGTGGCAGCAGCGGCCGCAGCCGTTGCACCGGTACGAGAAAGAGTCGCGCCGGGTCTTGGGGACGACGGGTAGGCGGTACACGGCCTAGAACTTGACCTTGATGCGCGCAGTCCCGAGCGCCTCGGGGGCGCGGCCTGTGAGCCGCTCCATCTTCATAAGGCTCCGGCCGTCGCCGCGACCGAGCATCTCGGCCTGCACGTTTTCCATCGTGATAATGAGGTACGGCTCGCCCTGGCCGGGCTTGTAAAAGGCGAGGCGGTAGTCGCCGTCTTCCTCTGGCGCCGTCGCGGCAAAAGCGGTGGGGGCGCCGAGGCCGAGCGCGAGGGCGCCAGCGACGCGCTTGAGGCTCTCGCGGCGGGTGACGGTCTTGTGGGGTGTGCTCATGGCAGGTAAAAGGGAGGTCACCACCACATACGTCGTCTCTTCCTGAACAAGACCATCAGGCACTCCGCAGAGCGGTGCGACGCGTTGCGCGCCGAGCCAGGCCTCTGGCGCCAGAGGCCTCGGGGATGCCCTGATTGTCGGCGCGTGCGGAGCCCTGGGGGCAGGGTTGGGTAGACCTCACCCCCCTCTACGTCTGCATGTCGCTCGAAACCCTCCTGTATACCGTCTACATCGCCAGCATGGCGGCAGGCGCCCTGTTGTTCCTCTCGTGGATGCGCGACCCGAAGGGCGTGCCCGTCTGGGAGTACATCGTGGCTGCGCTGATCCCCGTCTGGTCCGGACTGGCGTACCTCGCGATGGCGCTCGGATTGGGCACGGCAGAGATCGCCGGTCAGACGACCTACTGGGCCCGGTATGCGGACTGGGTGGTGACCACACCGCTGCTCTTGACGGCGCTGTGGATGACGGCCGTCACGCGGAGCGACAAGAGCAAGCACGTCCCCCTCCTGCTCGGACTCGTCAGCGCGGACATCATCATGATCCTGTGCGGGCTCGTGGGCGACCTCTCGTCTGGACCGGCGCGCTACGTCTACTTCGGCATCGGCGTGGCCGCGCTTGTCGTCGTGTTCGCGCTCACGTGGGGGCCGCTCCGGCGCGTGGCCGAGCAGGACCCCGAGATCGGTGGCATCTACCGGAAGGTGGCGGCGTACCTCGCTTTGTTCTGGATCGGCTACCCGCTCACGTGGATCCTCGGGCCGTCGGGATTGGGCATCGTGGGACAGACGGTGGACACCACGTTGTTCATCCTGCTGCCCATCTTTTCCAAGGTCGGCTTCAGCATCGTTGACCTCGGAATGCTCCGGGCCGCTGGCGGCACAGGCTGCGCGGCGCATGAGTAAGCGCCAGAGGCCTCTGGCGACCGCCACGAACTGGGCACGGGGTCGGGCGTAGGCCTCCCTCCTCACCCGCCCACCGTTGCGCCTCATCACCCCCATGCGCGCCGTTCGTTTCCACGACTTCGGCCCGCCGTCCGTGCTCCGCGTCGAGGAAGCGCCCGACCCCGAGATCGAGGACGACCTGCTGCTCGTCCGCGTGGCCGCGACGGGGCTCAACCCGATCGATACCGACATCCGCGGTGGGCGCGTCTCCGGGGTTTTGACGGGCACGCCGCCGCGCGGGCTCGGCGTCGAGGTGGCAGGCACCGTCGTGCGGTCGGGGCCTCTGGCGAGCCGCTACCGCGAAGGCGACCGTGTGATCGGCACGATGCCGACGTTTAAGGGCGAGGGCTACGCCGAGTTCGTCGCGTTGCCTGAGGAGGACGCCGCGCCGTGGCCCCAGAACCTCTCGGCGCCAGAGGCCGCGTCCATGCCTCTGGCGGCGCTGACCGCACTCCAAGCCCTCCGCGCGAAGGGAGGCCTCCGCGCGCGGCACCGCGTGCTCATCCACGGCGCCTCTGGCGGCGTGGGCACGATGGCGGTGCAGATCGCGGCTCTGCTCGGCGGCGAGGTGGTGGCAACCGCGAGCGCGGAGCACCTAGACCTGGTGCGGAGCCTCGGCGCGCACGAGGCCGTGGACTACCGCGCCGAGGACGTCACGCGCCGCGATGGCTTCGACCTCGTGTTCGACGTGGCGGGCACGCTCCCGTTCGGCCTCGCGCGGCCCATGCTCCGCTCGGCGGGCGCCTACATCACGACCCAAGTCAGCCCCGGCGTCGTCACGCGGACGGTTTTGCAGAAGGCCATGCCCGGCCCGGTGATGGCGTACTCCCAGGCCGCCCCGGACGGCCCCGCGCTGGAATGGCTCGCCACCCTTTTCGCCTCTGGCGCGGCGCGCGTCGTCATGGACCGCACGTTCGCGATGGACGAGGCGCCCCAAGCGCACGCGCACCTCGAAGGCCCCCACGGCCCCGGCAAATGCGCGCTGATCGTGGACGAGAGCCAGTAGGCTTCTGGCGCCAGAGGCCCCGCGCGCTGCGATCTTGCCGTCTCCCTAGCCCCACGCCCCACCATGCGCACCGTCTTCCTCACCGGCGGGACCGGCTTTGTCGGCAGCCACGTCGCCGAAGAGTTCAAGAGGCGCGGCTGGAGCGTGCGCGCGCTCGTCCGCTCCGACCCGAAGTGGCTGACCGGCCTGGGCGTCGAGACCGTCCGCGGCGACCTCTCCGACCTCCACGCCCTCGCGCAAGCGGCCTCTGGCGCCGAGGTCGTCGTCCACGCTGCCGCGCTGACGCGCGCGCCCACGCTGGACGAACTGCGTGAGGCCAACGTGGTGGGCACGCTGCGGCTTCTGGACGCTTGCGCGAGCGCGTCCAAACCGCCCGAGCGCGTCGTGATCGTGAGCAGCCTCGCCGCGGTCGGTCCGAGCGGCGCGCGGCCTCTGGCGGAGGGCGACCCGCTGCGGCCGATTTCGAACTACGGCCGCTCCAAGGCCGAGATGGAAGAGCGCGTTGCCGCCCACCCCCTCGCGGACCGCGTGACGATCGTGCGCCCGCCCGCCGTCTACGGACCGCGCGAGGCCGACATCTACACCGTGATCAAGACCGCCGCCCGCCAGAGGCTCTTCCCCATTGTGGGCGACGCACACGCTCGGACGCTGGACCTGGTCTTCGTGCGCGACCTGGCGCGCGGGATCGTGGACGCAGCCGAAACGCCAGAGGCCGCGGGGGAAACGTTTTTCCTAGGGGGCGAGGCGCATTCGTGGAACGAGATCCATCGCGAGGTGACCGCTGCGCTCGGGACGGGCGCGATCAAGGTCAAGGTTTCGCCGCGGGTCGTCGCGCCCATCGGCGCACTCGTAGAGGGCGTCGGCAAATTGTTCGGAGCGTACCCGCCGCTCAACCGCGAAAAGGCGCGAGAGGCTAAAGAGGCGTGGGTGGCGTCGTCGGCGAAGGCGCGGATGGCCTTCGGCTACGCGCCCGAGGTGCCTCTGGCGGAGGGCATGCGCGAGACCGTGGCGTGGTACCGCGCCGAAGGCTGGCTGTAGCGTCAGAGGCCTTTGGCGGCACATGCGGGTAGCCCCAACGCAAAACCCCTCGGCACGCGAGCGCGCCGAGGGGTTCGTGCCTGGAGTGGGACTCGAACCCACAAGGCCGTGAAGCCAGCGGTGTTTGAGACCGCCGCGTATACCAATTCCGCCATCCAGGCAAAGCACGGCAGGCCGTGCGCGGAGCCCCAAGCTACCGCCTCTGGCGCCACGCGTCTAGCGCTTCCCTCGACCACGCCAGAGGCTTCACGCGCGCCCCACACGCCAAAGGCTACGCACGGGTAACGCGGGGCGGCCCTCTAGCGCGGGGGTGACGCCGAACCCGTCACCCGAGCTTGCGTACCCTCCGCCTCTCACCCCCTGTTCGATGCCGCTCGTCCTGCTCGCCAACCGCGCACCCATCCGGCAAACGCCCACGGGCTGGGAGGCCGCCCTGGGAGGCCTCGCCTCGGCCCTGCTGCCCGTTCTGGAAGACCGCGGCGGCGCGTGGGTCGCCATGCGAGAGCCCGAGGACGGCGCGCCCCTCATGCAGCCGTACCCCGAAGCGAGCCCGACGTTTACCGTCCACCGGGTGCCGTTGGAAGAGGAGGAGTTCAAGGACTACTACAACGGGATGTCCAATCAGGTGCTGTGGCCGCTGGCGCATTACCTGGTCAACCATGTGGCGCCGGAGCGGGCTTTCCGCGGCGCCTACCGCGCCGTCAACCGCCGCTTCGCTGAGGCCGCGCTCGCCGCAGCCGCCGAGGTCTCCAGCGCTCCCCCCGCGACGAGCGGAGCCTCTGGCGACGCGGACCCGGTCCAGTTCTGGATTCAGGACTACCACCTCATGCTTGTGCCGGAGTTGATCCGCCAGAGGCGGCCTGGCGCCCGCATCGGGCACTTCTGGCACATCCCCTGGCCCGCGCCCGAGGTGTTCCGCATCCTCCCCTCCGCCCGCGAGCTCCTGCGCGGGATGCTCGGTGCCGACCTCGTCGGCTTCCACACCGACGGCGACGCGGAGAACTTCCGCGAGTCCGCGCGCGACCTCGTCGGCGCGACCGTAGAGGGGCACGACGTGCTCTGGGAGGGGCGCCGCGTCCGCGCCGAGCGCCACCCCATCGGCATCGACGTGGAGAAGTTCGAGGCCTTCGGCCACGACGCCCACATCGCGCAAGAGGCTGACACCTTCCGGCGGGAGATCTTCGCAGACCACATCGTGCTCGGCATCGACCGCCTGGACTACACGAAGGGGCTCCTGCTCCGGCTGGAAGCCTTCGAGCGCTTTCTGGAGTCCTACCCGGAGATGCACGGCCACGTCGCCATGTTTCAGATCGCGACGCCGAGCCGCACAGGGATTCCGGCCTACGCGCAACTCAAGCGCAAGGTGGAGCAGGCCGTGGGCCGCATCAACGGGCGCTTCGCGGAGGGCGCGTGGACGCCCATCCACTACCGCTACCGCGCGTACACGCAGCAAGAGCTCGCCGCGCTCTACCGCGCCGCCGACGTGGCGCTCGTGACGCCTCTGCGCGACGGGATGAACCTCGTCGCCCACGAGTTCGGCGCCATCTCCGGCGCGGCCATGGACGACGGCGCTCAGCCGGGCGTCCTCATCCTCAGCGAGCTAGCCGGCGCCTCCGACTACCTCGACGGCGCCGTCTGCGTCAACCCCTACGACACCGACGGACTGGCTCGCGTCCTCCGCGCCGCCATCGACCTGCCTCTCGCGGAAAAGCGCCGCCGCCTCTCGCTCGTGCGGGAGGCCGTGCGCGGCCTTGACGTCCACGCCTGGGCCGCTCGCTTCCTGGACCGGCTAGGGGAAAGCCAGCCAGTAGCCAGTAGCCAGTAGCCAGTAGCCAGTAGCCAGTAGCCAGTAGCCAAATCAGCGCGGCCTCTGGCGCTGGGTCAAGTTGCCTAGGGCTGAGTTTTCCCGCGTTGTCCGCGCGCCTTCTTCAGCGCCCCTCGCCAGAGGCCTCTGGCGCCACGAGTCGCCGACGTTTCTAACCCCTCCCCCACCGGCCGCTCTCCATCGCCGTGATTCCCCATCCTAACCGACCGCTCCTGTTCCTCGACTACGACGGCACCCTCTCGCCCATCGTGGACGACCCGGCGCAGGCGCGGCCGCACCCCGATGTCCCCGCACTTCTGGCCTCGCTTGCCGAGCGGCACCGCGTCGTCATCGTCTCCGGGCGCGGGATTGCAAAGCTGACCCACTTCCTGCCCGGCGTGCGGGTCCAGGCCGTCGGGCTTCACGGCGCTGAAGAAGGCGCACTTGGCGAAGAGCCGGCGCCGAGCGCTGCGCTCCAAGCCGTTGCCGAGCCTCTGGCGGCGCTCAAGGCGTCCGTTCCCGCGCTGGAAGGCGTGATGGTGGAGGACAAAGGCGCCACGTTTGCCGTCCACTACCGCAACGCGCGCGACGAGGCGGCAGCGCACGAGGCGCTTCGCGCGTGGGCCTCAGACGTGCCCGAAGGGCTCCACGCCGTCTGGGGGAAAAAGGTGCTGGAGCTCCGCCCGCGCGATCTATCCAAAGGCACCGCCGTCGTCCGCATCGCGGCAGAGAACCCCGCCCTCACGCCCGTCTACATCGGCGACGACACGACCGACGAGGACGCGTTCCAAGCGCTCGACGCCTCTTCTGGCGAGAGAGAGCCCGTCACTGTCAAAGTCGGCGAGGGCGAGACGGCGGCGCGCTACCGCGTGCCCGGCGTGGACGACGTGGTGACCTACCTCCGCGGCTTCCTGTAAGCCTCTGGCGCCAGAGGCCAATCCTCCCGACGTGGTCAGTCGGCGGCGTAGACCTTGAGCGTGTCGTAGCGCTTGAGCTGGACCTGCCCGGCGGGGGCGCCGCGCCGCTTGGACACGTCGCACGCGCGACAGACGTGGACGCTCACTTTGCCGCTGGCGTTTTTCGCCTTCGAGTGCTTCACCGCGAGCGCGGCGGCGCGCTGCAAGACCGGGCGCGGGAGCACGTCCAGCTTGTCCGGATTGCGAACGATCACGTGACTGCCGGGGCAGCCGGCGGCGTGCATCCAGACATCGAGCGGGTCTGCCACTCGCAGCGTGAGGCGGTCATTCTCCTTTGCGCTCAGCCCCACGAGGATCTCGAAGCCGTCGACCTCATGCGTGTCCCAGCCGTCGTGCTTGGCGCCGTCTCGTTTGCCCATCGTCGTGTCTCGTGGTTCAGCGCCAGTTTCGCCAGAGGCGCCGGGTGCCGTTTGGAAGACAGGGCGGAGTCTCCGAGGCTCCAACCTCTGGCGCTCTCAACGTCCCCACACACCCCTCCTCGCTCGCGCCCTCACGCTCACTCCTCGTCCGCCGGCGGCCGCTCGCCAGAGGCCAGCGCGTCCACGATGCGGTCCATCGCCTGCGTGATGTTGCGGTCGGGCGCGGTGTAGTTGTTCGCCATCAGCACAAACGCGAGCGTCTGGCCGCGCGGCCCCTCGACGTAGCCCGCGAGCGCGCGGACGGCTTGCAGCGAGCCCGTCTTGGCCCGAACCGGAACGTTGCGCATGCGGTTGCGCAGCGTGGACCCCGCGCCCCCGCCCTGCGGCAGCGACTGGCGGAACGCGCCCGAAGCCGGGTGCTGGTTCATGCGCGCCAGGAGCGCGCCCATGGCCTCTGGCGTGATCATGTCCTTGCGCGAGAGGCCCGAGCCGTCCACGATGTTGAGGCCGTCAGTCTGCGCGCCGGCGCTCGCGAGGAAGTCCTTGACGCGACGCGCCGAGGCTTCGGTAGAGCCGTTGGACGAGAGCGTCCGGAAAAGGTGCTCAGCGTACAGGTTGTCGCTTTTGCGGTTGATGCGCTGCACGATCTCCCGGAGCGGCGGCGAGACGTAGGCGCGGAGCGGCTCGGCGCCCTCGTAGCTGGGCGCGGTCGCCATCTCGTCCACGTCCACGATCGCCGCGTCCACGGCGATGCCCGCGTCGGCCAGGCGGTCTGCGAAGGCCGTCGCGGCGTAGAGCGTGGGGTTCTCGACGGGGAGTTGGATCGTGCCGGAGAGCGTGACCTTGTTGGTGCCGACCGTCCGGCCCACGCGGAGCCGCCCGCCGCCGCGCCGCTCGGCCGCGAGATCGGTCACGAACTCGACAAAGCCCGGCGGGTCCACGCTGACCTCGCCGCCTCGGAAGCGGACGGCCATGAGGTTGTCGCCCCATGCCAGCCCGCCAGAGGCCGGCGCGTAGCTCTCGGTCGCGATGTGGCTCACGTCCCAGCCCTCGGCGTACGCCGCGTCCTCGAAGCGGTCGTCGTCGCCGATGATGCGGCCTTCGACGCGCCGCACGCCCGCCTCGTAGAGCGCCTCGGCCCAGTTCTTCAGCGGGTCCGCGCTGACCCATTCGCTGCCAAACGTGGGATCCCCGGCGCCACGGATGACGAGGTCGCCGCGGAGCGTGCCGCCGACCTCGTCGCCGAAGTGGAAGAGCTGCGTCGTGTAGCGGAAGTCGGGGCCGAGCGCGTCCAGGGCCGTCGCGGTCGTGAGCAGCTTCATCGTGCTCGCGGGCAGCAGCGTGAGGTCGGCATTGCGCGCGAGCAGCGTCCGGCTGGTGGTGAGGTCCTGCACGTGGATGCCCCAGATGGCGCGCGGCAGGTCCGGGTCGTCCAAGATCTCCGCCAGGATGGTGGCCATCTCCGCGTCGGACACGCGCGCGGGCGACGTGACGGCGCTGTCGACCGAGGCCGACACGCTGTCGGCCTGGAGCGGGTCGGCGACGGAGGCCTGTGGCCACGCGACGATGCCGACGGCGGCGAGCGCCAGAGGCGCGAGGAAGAGAAACGGGCGGCGGAGCAAGCGCATCGGAGACGGACGAGGGACGGGGGCAAAGCTACCCGGGCAACTCCCCGGGGTGGCACCCAATTGCGCGTACAACCGCTCCCCGCACCCCACCGCCGTGGCTGGCCTCTGGCGCCAGAGGCCGGAGCCGCCCCGGAGCGCGTACCGCTCCTGTGCCTGGAAGAGGTTGTGGGTGCGTACAGGGCCGTTGCCGGTATCTTGCGCCACACGATTCCAGACCCTCCGATGGCCAAGCGTTCCTCTAAAAAGCGCGCGACGAAAACCGCGCCCGCCGCCCGCCGCGGCCCGCGCTCGGCTCGGATGCCCTTCGAGCGCCGCAACTACGTCTTGCTGCTCGGTGCCATTGCCCTGATCGTGGTGGGGTACGTGCTCATGCTGGTGGACAACGCCGTGAGTGACAACCCGGTCGACAGCGCGCTTTCGCTGACGGTCGCACCGTTGCTGCTGCTCGGCGGCTACCTCGGCGTGATCTGGGCCGTGCTCTCCGGCGTGCAAACGCCCGAGGCCTCTGGCGCCGACGCCAGCGACGCCACGCCCGCCGAGGCATGAAGCGCTGGGCCCTCGCGGTAGCGCTCCTCGCCAGCGGATGCGGCGGCGAGAACGCGCAACAACCGGCCGCCCCTGCCCTACCACCCGCCCCCCCGTCCATCCCCGACGTGGGCGATCTGGACGACTTCGACGACGCGTTTGAGGACGCGGACTCGCTCGGCACGCCAGAGGCCGACTCGCTGGAGGCGACCGCGCTCCCGGACCCCGGCCCCTCGTTCGCGCCCTTCCTGACGGAGTTCAAGGTGGCGCTCCAGAAAGGGACCGCGCGGCGCCTCGCGGCGCCCGGGCTCTCGGCGCAGGACTTCGCCGCCGTCGCGGAAGACGACGCCGTCCGGCAGCACGTGCTCGCCGCTGGCGTGGAGCGCTACCGCCGCGAGGGCACGCGCCGCGAGGTATACGTCGTCGTCGGCTACGATGCGGAGGGCAACGTGGTCCCGGAGGACGAGGCGATCACGGAGAGCGCCGTCGGGCTCACGTTCGACGTGGTGGACGGCGCGTACCGGCTCGTGCGGATCGAGCGGGCGGGATAGCCGCCAGAGGCCTCTGGCGCTGCTTCGTGCGACGCGTCTTTGCGGAGGCGGACCTGCGCAGAGCCGCTGTGGATGTGGACTCCAGTCGCCTCTGGCGCCAGAGGCGCCGAGCCGGGCGGACAAAAAAAGCCCGGCCGCGCGGGGTGCGCAGCCGGGCCGGAAGCTCGAAAGAGCCGAGGGTCTACTGACCGTCGACCTCTGCCTCAACCTCCTCCATGCCAGCCTCGGCGTCGTTCATCATCTCCTCGCCGGTGGCCTCCATCTCTTCCATGCCAGCCTCCATCTCGGCGCCGGCCTCCTCCATCTCGCCCTCGATCGTCTCGTCGGACGGCACGACGGGCGTGACGACCTCGGCCTCGGTGCCGTCGATCTCCGTGGTCTCCACGGTGTCGTTGTCGGAGCAGCCGGTGAGGCCGATGAATGCGAACGCGAGCGCGAAGATGCTGATGTTCTTGAACATAGTCGTATGCCCCAAAGGGGCGAATGCAGGTGGGTGATGTCGAGCCGGGGTGAGAGGCTCGGATGTGCTTGAGCGCACGCCGCAATATATGCCGCTGTAGAATGCCCTCTCCAATACCTGATGCGTTGAAGAAGCGGCGTGTACGACGTGAAGGGCTTTCTTCCGCCAGGGGCTCTCCCCATCCTTCCGCCTCTTTCTCGCGCCCCATGCCCTCCGCTCTCGACGACCTCCTCACGCTTCTCGACCTCGAACTGCTGGAGCACGACTACTTCCGCGGCCAGAGCGCCTCGTACGGCGCCCCGCGCGTGTTCGGGGGGCAGGTGCTCGCGCAAGCCGTGATCGCGGCCGGGCGGACCGTTCCAGAAGACCGGCGCTGCCACTCGTTGCACGCCTACTTCATCCTCCCCGGCGACGCGCAGGCGCCCATCCTCTACCACGTGGACCGGCTGCGCGATGGCGGCTCGTTCGCCACGCGGCGCGTGACGGCCATCCAGCACGGCCGCCCCATCTTCAACGCCGCGCTCTCCTTCCACCGCGAAGAGCCGGGCCTGGACCACGCCGACCCGGCGCCAGAGGCCGTCCCCGCGCCCGGCGAGGTCACGAGCGAGGTCGAGATCGCGCGGGCACTCGCCGACCGCATCCCCCGCCGGTTCCGCGCCACGCTTACCGGCGAGCGCGCCATCGACTACCGCCCCGTGGACCCCGTCAACCCGTTCGCGCCAGAGGCGACGGAGGCCGAGCTCAAGGTGTGGCTACAGGCCTCTGGCGAACTCGCTGACGACCCGCTGATCCACCAGGCGCTGCTGGCCTACGCGAGCGACTACGGCCTGCTGGGCACGGCGCTCCGCCCGCACGCGCGCAGCGTGTTCGACCCCGGCATTATGGCCGCGAGCCTAGACCACGCGATCTGGTTCCACCGTCCCTTCCGCATTGATGGCTGGCTGCTGTACACGATGGACAGCCCGAGCGCCTCTGGCGGGCGCGCGTTCACGCGCGGCGCCGTGCACGACGCCGAAGGACGCCTGGTGGCGAGCGCCACACAGGAGGGGCTCGTCCGGCTGATGAACACGTGACCCGCGCGCTCCTCCTGATCCTCCTCGTGGCGTCGGGGTGCCGCTTGGAGACGCCCGCTCCCGAGCCTGCGCCAGAGCCCTCTGGCGACAGCGCGAGCGCTTCCGCGCCCGATCCGCCCGTCGCGGCAGGCGACACCGCGCGCGTCACGGCGCGGCGCGCTGGCGAGGCCACGCCACGCCAGAAGCCGAAGCCTCTGGCGCCCAACGTCAGCGGTAGCGGCTGGGCCGTCCCGGTCCTCGGCATCGCGCCTGAGGACTTGGTAGACACCTTTACCGCCGCGCGCAGCGAGGGCCGCACACACAACGCGATCGACATTCTCGCGCCGCGCGGCACGCCGGTGGTCGCCGCGTTTGGGGGGACCGTGCAGCGGCTGTTCACGAGCGACAAGGGCGGCCTGACCGTCTACGTCCTAGGCAGCGAGGGCCGGATCGTGACGTATTACGCGCACCTGGACGCGTACGCGCCGGGCCTGGAGGCCGGGCAGCGCGTCGCCAGAGGCGAGCGGCTGGGAACGGTTGGCGATACGGGCAACGCGGCACCCGGCAACACGCACCTCCACTTCGCCATTTGGACCATCGAGCCCGGCGATAGCTTCTGGGACGGCGAGCCGATCAACCCGTACGACCTCCTGGCGCGCTGAGGCCTGGCCTCTGGCGCCAGAGGCTCAGGACCGCGACGTGGAGGTCTTCGCGCCAGAGGCGTCGCGGCCCGTGATGTCGCGGAACTGGACGGGGGTGCCGGTCTTGACCATGCTCAGAAGGTGCTCCGCGTCCCAGTTGGTCAGGCGCGTGCAGCCCGCCGAGCTGGCGTAGCCGATGGTGCTGGGCGCGCGCGTGCCGTGGATGCCGTAATGCGGCTCGGAAAGCGCGATCCAGACCGTCCCGACGGCGTTGTTCGGGCCGCCGGGAAGAACGGCGTCCTCCTGGTCGTCGGGGACGCTCGCGAGGATCTTGGGCTGGTAGTGCCACGTCGGGTTGCGCGCGGTGCGCGTCACCTCGAAGTCACCGCTGGGCGAGGGGTCGTACTCGGCGCCGAGGGTGGCGGGGGCGTGGAACAGAATGGTGCTGTCGGCGGAGAGCGCCTGGAGGTAATGCCCGCTGCCGGAGACGACGATCATCGCGATCTCGCCGGAGACCCGTGGGGCACCCATGATGTTGGGCACGCGGATGCGGTCGCCTGCGGAGAGGCTGTCCAGCGTCATGCTGTCGTTGAGGCGCGAGATGAGCGCGGGCGAGGCGTGGAAGCGCTCGCCGAGGGCTTCGCCAAGCGACTCGTAGCCCAGGCGCTCCAGCTTGGCTTTTTCGTACACGTCCTCGGGCAACGGCTCAAAAGGGCCTTCTACATCACCTGCGGTGAGCGTGTACGTGACCACGAGGGAATCCGGACGCCCGGCGCGGCGGCCGAGCGCGGCGACGGTCGCGGAGTCCGCCACGCCAGAGGCCTCCATGCCGGCGGACTTCTGAAACCAGACCAGCGCCGCCTCGGTGTTGTTGCCCCAGCGGCCGTCGATCTCGCCGGGCGAGAAGCGCGCGCGGTCCAGCAGCACCTGGAGCTTGAGCACACTCGGGCCTTCCACGTTGCCGCCCAACGGGAGCTGCATCTCGGTGGACCACGCCCGCGTGGTGTCCAGGTCCGCGAGGCGTTCGGTGTTGGCCTGCTCGGCCTCGGCGCGCGCGAGCGTGTCCACGTTCGCGAGCTGGACCGGGCGCGTGATGTAGCGGTCGCGCTCCACCTCCTCGTCGGACGGCAGCTCGTCCCCGCCGATCATCGAGACCGACTGGACGGCCATGTCGCCAGAGGCCTCTGGCGTGTCGGCGGGCGTCTCGGTCCAGCAGCCAGAAACCAGGATGAGAAGGGCCGCGAGGACGAGGAGGACGGCGAGAGAGGTGCGCATCATGTACGGAGAGAGGGATGCTGTGAACGGCGGCGCGCCAGGGAGTTCCCGGCGTGGTGAGCAGACATGAGTCCGCCCCGCTGGCTTACGGGCCAGCGGGGCGAGATCGAGTGGGACCGAGGTGACGTCCCTGGCGTGTCACCCCGGCCCCGTCGACCGGACCCGGATCCCTGCGCGTGTCAGCCCCACAAGCGTCAGGAATGGGCTGCCGGTCGGTTGAGGCGGCGCTTTGGTGCTCGGCAGATCCGCTCCGGCCAGGGGCGGGCACGGGCGGCCCCCGTGGGTGAGAGGTGGGGCGGATCTGCGCAGAGCGCGAAAGAACGGATGCATCTCCGGGGCGGGCCTCGGTGGCGGCCCCTTGTGGTGAGAGGCGAGGAACCGGCATCCCGGGATGCACAGCCCTTATTCCAAGAGCCGTGCCACGCTGCGAACATCGATTTCAGCCCCCCAGCGCAGGTATAGGCGCCCCTCGCGTTCGACTGTGCGACAAACACCGACACGGGTGTTCGATCCCGGGACGAGCATCTCGTGAACTAGGAGCCGCCCCATCCGGACCGCCAGAGGCCTCTGGCGCTACGCCTCGATCTCGTACTTCTTGAGCAGGCGGTAGACCGTGGAGCGCGTGATCCCGAGCGCCTCGGCCGTTTTCTCGATCTGCCCCTCGCAGATTTGCAGGGCGTGCTCCAGCGCGAGCCGCTTCAGCTCCTCAAAAGGCACGATCTCACTCTCGGCGCCGGCGTGCGTCGCGTGCTCGGCGGGCGTGCGGGCCTCGCCCATCAGCGAGCGCCCCAGCCGGAGGTCCCCGGCGCCGACGTTGACGCCAGAGGCCACGAGCGCGGCGCGCTCGACGGCGCTTTTCAGCTCGCGCACGTTGCCCGGCCACCCGTAGCGGAGAAGCGCTTTGCGGGCCGAGGGCGAGAACTGCCGGGCGTTGAGGTCCGGGTAGCGCGCGGTCACGGCCTTGAGAAAGCGCTCGGCCAGGAGCAAGACGTCCAGGCCACGGTCGCGCAAAGGCGGGACGGGGATGACGAACTGCACCAGGCGGTAGAAGAGGTCCTCGCGGAACTCGCCAGAGGCCACCATCGCCTGCAAATCCCGGTGCGTGGCGCTCACGATGCGGACGTCCACCTGGAACGCCTCGCGGCCTCCAACGCGGCGGATGGTCTGGTCCTGGAGCACGCGGAGCAGTTTGGCCTGCAAGCGCGCGTCCAGCTCGCCGATCTCGTCCAGGAACAGCGTGCCGCCGTTGGCCTGCTCGAAGACGCCGGCGTGGCGCGCGATGGCGCCGGTGAACGCGCCTTTCTCGTGGCCGAACAGCTCGCTCTCCATCAGCTCCGCCGGGATCGCGCCGCAGTTGAGGACCACGAACGGGCCTCTGGCGCGCGCCGAGCCGCGGTGGACGGCCCGCGCGACGAGCTCTTTGCCGCTGCCGCTCTCGCCTACGACCGCGATGGCGAGATCGCCGCGGACGGCCTGGCTCACGAGCCGGAGCACCTTCGCCATCTCGGGGCTCTCGCCGACGATCTCCGGCGCGACGGCGCGGTCCCCCAGCCTCTGGCGGAGCGCGTCGATCTGGCTCACGAGCGCGAGCCGGTCCGCTGCGGCGCGCGCGAGGACGGGGACGCGGTCCAGCGCGTCGTCGCCTTTGACGAGGTAGTCCTGCGCGCCGGATTCGATGGCCTCTAGCGCGACCGGGATGGAGGACTGCGCCGAAACCATCACGACGGGCAGATCCGGGCGCCGCTCCTGCACGTGGCGCAGCACGTCCAGGCCGCCCATCTCGGGCATGACCACGTCGAGGAAGACGAGATCGAACGCCGCCTCTCCGTTCAGGGCGTCCACGAACGCGGCGCCAGAGGCGAACGCGGTGGTCTTGCACGGCACGCCGGCGCCGCGCTTGAGCCGCAGCGCGATCAGCCGCGAGAAGTCGGGGTCGTCGTCGACGAGGGCGACGCGGAGGGGCGTAGAATCCATGCGGCGAAGCTAGCGGCCTCTGGCGCCAGAGGCTTTGGATCGCAGAGCGTTTAGGACGCGGCGCCCTCCGCCAGAGGCGTACGGGCGGGCCGCAGGCGCACCCAGAAGCGGGCGCCGCCACTCTCGCGCGGCTCGTAGCCGGCCGTGCCGCCCCAGCTTTCGGCGGCCAGGCGGCAGAAGTAAAGCCCGAGCCCCGCCTGCCCGCGCTGCGGCCCGCGCGGTCGGAAGCGCTTGAACAGGTCGGCGGTGGCCTCTGGCGGCACGCCGGGGCCGTCGTCCTCGACGGCGAGCGTCACGCCATCCGAGGTCTCGCGCGCCAGGAGGCGGACGGTGCCGCCCTCGGGCGAGTGCCGGATCGCGTTCTCCAGCAGGTTCATCACCACGCGCTCCAGCCGACGCGCGTCGGCGACGGCGCGGAGCGGAGCCTCTGGCGCGTCCACGGCGAGCGCTACGCCAGAGGCCTGGGCGCGGGGCGCAAGCGCGCGGGCGCTCTGGCGGAGCGCCTCGCCCACGTCGGCAGGCGCGGCGGTCGCGGGCTGCATGGCGTCCACTTCCTGGCGGAAGGTGTCCAGCACGTCGCGGATCATGCCCTGCATCCGCTCGGCCTGGCGGCGGGCGATGTCCACGAGTTCGCGGTCGTCCTCGGGCAAGCCGCTGGCGTCGAGGAGGCCCAGGCTGCCGCGGAGGCCCGCCAGAGGGTTCGCGAGGTCGTGGACGATGCAGTGGAGCAGGACCTCGCGCTCTTCCGTCCGGCGGCGCGTGCGCTCCACGTCCAAGCGCTCGTCGCGGGCGGTCTGAAGCAGGCGTTGCGTCCTCTCGTAGCTCATCGTCGGCGGGCCGAGCAGGAGCAGCGCGCGGCCATCGGCGCGGAGGGCGGTGGCCTCCAGGGTGCGCTCCACGCCGTCGCGGCCGGCCTCGGTGTACGGTCCCGAAGACAGACGTCCTGGCTCCGCGCGGTCCCAGACTGCGATGGCACTGGGCAGGAAGTCCGCGAGGAAGTCCGAGCTTTCGGCCGGGTCCACGGCGCCTCTGGCGGGCGCGGCGTCGCCAGAGGCCGGAGCCTCCGCGCTCGGCGCGAACAGGCCCTCGAACCACGCCGGGGGCTTGCCCACGAGGGAGAACAGGCCGCTGGCACCGCGCTCCAGCACGGCGACATCGAGCGCGGCCATGAGGCCGCCCGGAAGCGGGGTCGGTTCAGCCACGAGCATGGGCGATGGCGAGGCGGGCGAGGGCGAGGAACGCCTCTTCAACCTCCATGCCATCGCGGGCGCTCGTCTCGCGCACGTCCACGCCCGCGTTTCGGAGCGCCTCCACCTGCGCCTCGTCGATGGCCCACTCGTCGTCCAGGTCGCGCTTGTTGAGCGCGAGGATGGACGGCGTGCCGCCAAAGGCCTCGCCGAGTTCGTCGCGGAGGGCGACCACGCGGTCGAACGTGATCGGCCGCGTGCCGTCGGCGACGAGGAGGAAGGCCGAGGCGCCGCGCAGGTAGGCGCTCTGGAGCGGCGCGAAAGCGTCGTCGCCGTTGATGTCCCACACGATGAGGCCGACGGCCTCGCCGTCCACCGTTACGCGCTTGCGGCTGATCCGCACGCCGATGGTGGTGAGGTAGTCCTCGGAGAACGTGCCCTCCACGTAGCGGCGCACCAGGCTCGTCTTGCCCACGGCGGGCGCGCCGACGAGGCAGACCTTGAGGCGGAGGGTCTCGTGGGGTTCGCTCATGGGGACGGCCTCTGGCGCGGAGTTAGCGGAGAACGCGGAAGGTGACGCGGCGGCTGGGCGGGTGCGGCCCGTTGGCAAGGGCGTCCTGCGCGCCACGGCTCAGGGTACGCACGTCGAGGTTCTCCACCTCGCTTTCCAGCGCGGCGGCGACGGCGCGGGCCCGCGCGAGGCCCAGCGCGGCGTTGGCGTCGGGCGTGCCGAGGTCGTCCGTATGGCCGGTGACCTCCAGGGTCAGCCTCTGGCGGCGCTCGCCCGCGGCGGCGTCGAGCCGCGCGATGCGGGTCCGGGCATCGGCCAGGGCGGCGTCGGGCGGCACGGCTCCGCTCTCGTCGAACTGCAACGAGAAGGTCTCCACCCCCGAGCGGGCAGCGTCGATGTCGTCCCGCAGGCCGGAAACGTCCAGGCGCCGAACGCCGGGCACGAGGGGCAGGATCTCTCTTGCGCGCGCCACCCAACTCGTGTCCTCGCGCGCGCCAGAGGCCCGGACCGTGCCGTCGGCGCCGGCGCGCAGGCGCACGCCGGGCGGCGTGCCAAAGGCCTCGGCGGCGCGGCGGGCCACGACGCTCGTGTCTGTGGAGAAGGCGGTCACCCAGCGGGCGTCCACGTCGTCGGCGTCCAGGCCGGCGGGCGCGAGAAGCGTGGCGGGGTCGGGCGCCAGAGGATCGCGCGCGCCGACGACGACCAAGCGGCCGCCCTCGCGGTCGGTGCGGAGCACGTCCAGGCCGGGCGTGGCGTCGAGCGCTTCGACGTAGGCGGACTCGCGGGAGCGGGCGTCCCACCAGCGGTAGCCGCCCCACGCGGCGAGGCCAAGCGCCAGCAGGAGAAGCACGAGGAGCTTGGGCGAGAGGCCTCTGGCGGGCGTCTCGGCGTACTCGGCGTCGAGGAGGTCTTCGAGGACGGAGCCGGCGGCGTCGAACGGGGCGGTCTCGCCGGTAAAGGTCGTCAGCGCGTCGCCCAGGCGCGAGTGGATGGACTCGCAGGCGGCTTTGAGCCGCTGGCGGTAGGCCTCTGGCGGATGGCCGCGGATCACGGCGGCGAGGATGGCGCGCGGCCCGGGCTCGATCCACACGTTGAGATCGCCGACCTCGATGGTGTCCAGTGCGTCGCCCTCGTCCACGCTGAACGAGTCGCCGACGAACTGCCGCACGGCGGTCAGCATCGCGCTTACCAGGTCGCCGTCCTCGCCCGCGCCGGGCACGCCAGAGGCCACGACGTGCTTGAGGAGCAACCCGGTCTCGCGGTGGACGAGGAGCACCTCTTCCACGCGGTACTGCAGCGTGTGGCGCAAGACCACCTCGCCAAAGGAGAGCCCACTGCGGCGCGCCTCCATGCGCCACTTCAAGCCGCGCCACGAGAGCCCGTAGTTGACAGACTGGTTGACGGACTCCAGCGACTGCGCCATCGCGTGCTGGATGGACCGCCGGATGGCCGGGCCGATAATGGGAAAGATGGCGTCCACGACCGGCTGCGGGTTGCGCTCCACGCTCGCCTTCAGCCCGCGCTCGATGGGGCCGGCGAGCGCGTCGCCGAGGGCGTGGTCTTCGGTCTCGCGCCAGAGGACGGCCTCGGGCAGGACGCGCGCCACCGCGCGCGGGTCCATCTCCGGCGGCGGGAGTTCGTTGCGGACGACGCGGTCCAGCGCGGCGTCATGGTCGTCTCCGAGGAGGAGGCGGCGGAGCGTTTCCTCGGCGGAGGCTTCTGGCGGCGAGCCGTCGCCGGAGGGCGCGTCCGCGCCGCCGGCGGCGAGCGGCGCGAACGGAGGCGGGTCAGGGCGCGGGTCGGAGGGCATCGGGCGCCAGAGGCGG
Source organism: Rubricoccus marinus (assembly GCF_002257665.1). Taxonomy (NCBI): domain Bacteria; kingdom Pseudomonadati; phylum Rhodothermota; class Rhodothermia; order Rhodothermales; family Rubricoccaceae; genus Rubricoccus; species Rubricoccus marinus. The sequence continues at coordinate 3,115,275 of NZ_MQWB01000001.1, forward strand.
ATGCGCACGAGAGGCTAGGTGCCGTCTTCGAGACGTGAGGCGGCTTCGGAGAAGATGGCCGCGAGCGAGGCGCGGTCGGCCTTGCGGGTCTGGAGCAGGCCGGCGTGGTGCGCCATCGTGCGGCGGATCTCGTCGGTCGTCGTGCGGAGCGCGTTCTGCGCCGTCGCGGCCTCGTCCAGGATCTGCTGGCGGACGGCCTGCGCGGTGAGGTCGTGCTCCTCTTTCTGCTCGCGAATCATCCGCGCGAGCGTGGCGCGACCGCCAGAGGCGTCGGCCGTCGCGCGGTCCAGCGCGTCGATGCGCTCGCGGCGCTCCTGGGTGATGGTCGCGGACAGGCTGGAAAGCTCGGAGCGGACGTGCGCTTCCAAGGCGTCCATGCGCGCGGAGATGTCGGCGCGGAGGTCGGCGGCCTGAGCCTCCATGCGGGCTTCGAGGCGCAGGAAGCGTGTCTCGATGGTGCTCATCTCGCGGCCGAACAGCAGGTCGCGGATCTTCTCCAGGTTGCCCTCGGCGTGCGGCTCCTCCGAGGGGCGGGAGGCGCGTGCGGGGTCGGGCGTGGGGGCGTGGGTCGTTGAGGCGTCGCTCATGGGCCGGCAGGGGACAGTGCGGCCTGCACGTTACGGGCCGGGCCGGTGCCGCGCAATGGAAGACGGACCCCTGGCGCGGTGCGTGTGCGGCGCCAGAGGCCCGGGCGCTACTCGGCCTCTGGCGTGCCGCCCTCCGGCTCCACGAGCCTCGGGTACGGGTTCGTGGCGCCCCCGGCGCTGTAGATCCCGTAGTGGAGGTGCGGCGGCGTGCCGGCCGCGTTACCGCTCGTGCCGACAAAGCCCAGCGTGTCGCCCGGGGCGATTCGGTCGCCAGAGGCGAGCCCCGGCTGCTGCGTCTCGAGGTGTGCGTAGTAGTGCGCCTCGCGGCCCGGCCCCTGCACCCAGACCACGTTGCCGCCCAGGTTGTTGGTGCCCACCTCGGCCACGATGCCCTCGGTCGCGCTCACGACGGGCGTGCCTCTGGCGGCGAAGATGTCGATGCCCTCGTGCTGGCGCCCGCCGGAGCGTGCCGCGCCCCACGTGTCGGTAAGCGCCTCTGGCGAGACGCCCGCGACGGGGACCGGCGTGCTCGTCAGAGGCTCCATCGCGGCGAGGCGCGCGGCGTAGAGCGGCTGGCGGAACGCGGCGCCGAGTTGCGGGACGAGCGAAGCGGCACCGAGAGCGAGCAGCGCGGCGACGAAGACGAACGAAAGGCAGCCGCTGGCGCGTCGGTAGGCCATAGCGAGGGATGGGCGGCGCCCCTAAACGCGCGTTGGCCGGCGTTGTGTCGCCCACGACGAGCCTCTGGCGCCAGAGGCTCTTTTCTACTCGCTCCTCGCGCCGCGGCGGTCGTCGCCGGACGGTCCGTAGACGCCAGGAACGGGCACGTCCAGAAGGCGGAGGTAGACGCTCAGCTGGCCCCGGTGGTGCGCGATGTGGCTCAGCGTGAAGCGCCGTAGGACCATGTGCGTCGGGTCCGTCGAGATGTGGTGTTTGCCGCTGCGCAGGGTCCACGGCTTGTCGAGGTCGGCGTCGGTCTGCTGCTCCAGCGTGGCGCGGAACGCGGCGACGTTGCGGTCGAACGTCGCCAGAAGCGCCTCGGTGCTTTCGGGCGGATCGTTGGGCGGCATCGGCGCGCCCATGTCGAACTCGTCCTGCGTGAGCGTCATCGTGCCCCACCAGAACAGGTTGGCGATGTGGGCCGTGAGTTGGCCCAGCGTCCAGCTCTTCTCGTGCGGGCGCCAGCCGAAGTGCGCCTGGGGCGCGGCTTCCAGGAGCCGGCGCGTGCCCGCGAGTTCGAGGTCGAGGTCGGAAAAGGCGAGGTCGCGAAAGGAGGTGTCGGACATAGGATCGGGGCGCCTCTGGCGCCAGAGGCCGGGCGGCTCAGCGGAGCCGGAGGGTGAGAAAGTGCGGGAGCGGCTGGTCGCCGGTGGGGCGGTGGAGCGCGCCGGAGGATCGGTTCCAGACGAAGACCGACGCGCCGCCATCGGGCGCGATGCGTGCCTCTGGCGCGACGCCGAGCGCGTCCAGGACGGCGCCGGTCTGCTCGATGCTTGTCGTGCCGTCGTTGGTGACGGCGACAAGCGTCTCGGTGGTCCCGTCGCCGTCGCGGTCGAGCGCGCCGAACACGTGGAAGCGCGTCGCGCGTCGCGTGGGGTGCGCCTCGGGCGCGTAGCTCGCGAAGGCGTCGGCAAAGGCATCGGCTCCCAGCGGGGCGCCAGAGGCCGGGTCCACGTCGGCGATCCGCACCTCGCGCGTGCCCATCGCGAGGGCTCGCAGCGGCTGGTCCCACCGCCGGCCTCTGGCGCCGGGGCGGCCGGGACCGTTCGGGCTGCTCCCGCCCGTCACGATCTCGCCGCCAGAGGCGACGGGGAACGCGAGGCGCGTGCTCGGCTGCATCGGGGTTTCCAGAAACGCGCCGTTCATCACTGCCAAGAGCTCACCCGTACCGCCTCTGGCGACGGCCACGACGCTGTCGGCGCGCATCATGCCGAACGCCGGGCTGGGCGCCGCCGGATAGAAAAAGCCCTCGGCCTCTGGCGCCGGGACCATCGCGCTTAGCACCTGCTCCAACTCGACCTGCCCCAGATCGGCCCACTGCACGAGATAGGCGCCCTCGGACGGGCTCACATTCGCGAGGGCGTACGCCTCCAGGCCCTCGCCAGAGGCCACGTCCAGCGTCACCGCCTTCAGCCCGGCCGATGCCAGCCGGGTTTGCAGGTCGGACGCGAGCGCGTCCGCGACCTCTGGCGCGGGGTCGTTCGGGGGCGCATCCGGGTCGCCAGGGGCGCAGCCGAGCGCGGCGAGGAGGAGCAGAAGGGCGAAACGTGTCAATCGCGTGGGGCCTCTGGCGGACGCTCTAGGGAGAGGGCTCTAGGTACCGCCGCACCGCGCGGCGGCGCCAGAGGCAGGCGCGGGTCAGCGGCCGAACGGCCGGGCGGTCGTGGACTCGGTCACGGCCTGCTCTTCGATGGCGTCGTCGTCCTCGACGGGCTGGCGCAGCACGCGCATAAACCACACCACGGCCACGAGCGCGCCGCCAACGTAGGAGATGGGGAACGCCCACCACACGCCCTCCAGGCCGAGCGCCGTCCGCGTCGAGAGGAACCACGCGATGGGGAAGCGGAGCATCCACAGGCTCGCGATCGAGATCGCCATGGAGACGTACGTGCGGCCCGCGCCGCTAAAGCCGCCGCCGATCACCACCTGCGCGCCGATGAGCCCCCAGCCCGGCGCCATGATGCGGAGAAACTGCGCGCCCTGCTCGATCACCGCCGGCTCGCCCGGCACGAACGCCGCCACGATCGGGCGGGCGAAGACAAACGCCAGAAGCCCCGCCGCCGTCATCGTGCCGAGCGCGATCCACGAGCCGACCGTCGTCGTCTCGCGGGCGCGCTGCCGCTGCCCCGCGCCGATGTTCTGCCCCACGACCGTCGAGGTCGCGATGCCGAGCCCGAGCGCCGGGATGAGGACGAACGAGAAGATCCGCGTGCCCACGCCGTACACCGCCACGGCCTCGCTGCCGAACCCCGCGATGAGCGTCACGAGCACGCCGAGGCCGACCGCGCGCATCCCCTGGTCGACAGAGGCCGGGAAGCCCAGCCCCACGATCCGGCGCGCGAGCGCGAGGTCGGGCCGGATGTCGCTCAGCCGGACGCGAATCGGCCGCCGCCCGCTGAGCAGGAGCCACAGCCCGATCGCCGCCGCCAGCCCCTGCGTGCCGATGGTGGCCGCGGCGGCGCCCGCCACGCCGAGCGCCGGGACCGGCCCCCAGCCGAGGATGAACAGCGGGTCTAGCACGAAGTTGAGCAGCACGGTCACGCCCACCACGTAGAGCGGCGTTTTGACATCGCCCACGCCGCGCAGGAGCGCCTGGAACACGAAGTAGCCGAACACGAACGGAAGCCCGAGGTAGCTCAGCTGGAGGTACTCCGTCGCGAGTCCCAGCACCTCTGGCGCGGCACCCATCAGCCGCAAGAGAGGCTCCGCGAGCACATAGCCGCTGGCGGCGAGCACGAGCGAGAGCAGCGTCACGATGGCGTACGTCTGCCCCGCGATGTAGTCCACCTGCCGCGTATCGCTGCGGCCCTCCGCCTGCGCCACGAGGATCGTCCCGGCGATGGTGATCCCGCCGCCGATGGCGATAAACAGGAAGATGACCGGAAAGCTGAACGAGACCGCTGCGACGGCGTCGGCGCCCAGACGCCCCACCCAGAACGTGTCGGTCAGTTGGTAGACCGTCTGGAACACGTTGGCGAGCACGACCGGCCCGGCCAGCTTGAGCAGCGCCGGGGCAATCGGCCCCTGGAGGATGGCTTCGGACGGACGAGCGGGCGGCTTGGGCACGGGATGCGGAGGAGTCGGCCGCGCAAACGACGCGCCCGCCCGCCGGTTCGGAAGGCCGCGCCCGTTCCGGGTGAACCTGCCGTGCGCCTCTGGCGCGCCCCCGGCTCCGGTGCCCCGGCGGCTTAACCAGGGTGTAACGCCAGAGGCCTCTGGCGCCGGAGCGGCTCCGACAGCACCGCCAGAGGCTCCCGTCCCCCGTCCCCACCCCTGCACCTCCCTACGTCATTCCCGCGCAGGCGGGAATCCAGGGTACTGGGAACGCCTCGCACCCCGCCCCCTCGGGCCTGGACGCATACAGGAGATGGCTTCGCCTCCGCCTTTCCCTGCATCGCCAGAAGCCTCTTGCCGCAAGCCAGGGTGGTGTCCTCGTGACTCCGTGCTCGGCTGCGCGAGATCGCCGCGCTTCGCTCGCGATGACACCGGTTTGGGTTAGAGGGTCTGTGCCCACTAAAGGCTGCTCAGTCGCCACTCTGGATTCCCGCCTTCGCGGGAATGACGACGGGGAGGAGTGTGACGGCTTGCGTGTCGGGCACATCCCCGCCCAACGCTGCCTGCCAGTGCTCGCTCCTCAGCCTCGCCAGAGGCCTCTGGCGGCGAGCGAACGGCTCAGAACCAAAGGGTCGCCCCCGGCACGATGCCAGGGGCGACCCGGGTAGACCCAACGCCTGCGCCTCTGGCGCCAGAGGCCCGTCGAAGAAGTCTATCGCCAGAGGCTAGGCGGCCTCCTGCTTCGCGTAGGCGTCCATAAAGCGGATGCTGGCCTCAATGCCCTGGTGGAAGCGGTCGATGCCGAACTTCTCATTCGGCGAGTGGATGGAGTCCGAGTCCAGGCCGAAGCCCATGAGGACGGTGTCCAGGCCGAGGATCTTCTTGAAGTCGGCCACGACGGGGATGGAGCCGCCCTCGCGCGTGAAGTGCGGCTTCTGGCCAAAGACGCCTTCAAGCGCGACCGAGGCCGCCTGCATCGCGGGCGCCGTGGTGTCCACGATGGAGCCGTGGCCGCCGTGGAGGTCGCGGAAGTCCAGCGTCATCGTGTCCGGGACGTGCTTCTCGAAGTGGGCGCGGAGCTTGTCCGTGATCTCGCCGGGCGTCTGATCTGGGACGAGGCGGCAGGAGATCTTGGCTGTGGCTTTCGACGGCAGAACCGTCTTGGCGCCCTTGCCGGTGTAGCCGCCCCAGATGCCGTTGACATCCAGCGTGGGCCGGCCGCTCGTGCCTTCGAGCGCGGAGTAGCCCTTCTCGGACTTGGTCGTCTTGACGCCGGCCTCCTCCATCCACGCCTCCAGGTCGAACGGGAGCGCCTTGTACGCCTCGCGCTCCTCTGGCGTGAGGTCGCGCACGTTGTCGTAGAAGCCCTCCACGGTGACGTGGTGGTCGGCGTCGTGCAGGTCCGAGATCATCCGCGCGAGCGCGTTGACGGGGTTCTCCACGCCGCCGCCGTAGACGCCGGAGTGGAGGTCCTTCTTGGGGCCGGTCAGTTCCACCTCGACGTAGGCCAGCCCGCGCAGGCCGTACGCGATGCTGGGCACGCCGGGGGCGAACAGCGCCGTGTCGCTCACGAGGACGACGTCGGCCGCCAGAAGCTCTTTGTTCGCCTCGATAAAGCCCGGCAGGTGGACCGAGCCGGACTCCTCCTCGCCCTCGATCATCAGCTTGATGTTGACCGGGAGGTCCTGCCCGCTCTGGAGGTACGCCTCCAGCGCCTTGACGTGCATGTACGCCTGCCCCTTGTCGTCGGCGGAGCCTCTGGCGACGATGTTGCCGTCCACCTCGACGGGCTCGAACGGCGGTGAGTCCCAGAGGTCGAGCGGGTCCGGCGGCTGCACGTCGTAGTGGCCGTAGACGAGGACCGTCGGCGCGTCGTCCGAGACGTGGATCTCGCCGTACACGATGGGGTGGCCGGGCTTGTCCGCCGAGCCGGTCTCCATCACCTCGACGGTCTCGACGCCGATGAGGCGGAGGTTGTCGGCCAGCCACTCGGCGGCCTGGCGCGTCTGCGGGGCGTACTCGGGGTCGGTTGAGATGCTCGGGATGCGGAGCCACGCCTTGAGTTCTTCGACGAAGCGGTCGGAGTGGGAGCGGGCGTAATCGAGAGCGGCGTCCATGCTGGGAGGTGTGTTGGAAAGAGGATGCCGTCTATAGACGGCGGCACCCGCCCTCCGGTTCGCCAGCCTCTGGCGCCAGAGGCTAGTGCTTCGGTGCTCGGCCGATGTTCACCCCCCTGCCGTCGCTCTCGCTCCGGCTGTCCCCCCTCGCGAAGCAAGGGGGGATGGGATGCCGTGCTCGACCCCCCGTCCTCGTTCCGTCTCCCCTCGCGCGTGAGGGGAGACCGGTTTGCGACCGGAGGGGAGCAAACCAGAGGGGTGGCTCCCGCGCCTCGCCAGAGGCCTCTGGCGCACGCTCAAGCACCCCAGATCGCGGGCAGAAAAAACACCTCTGGCGCCAGAAGCAGGTGTGCCATTCGGGTGTCACCACGGCCTCTGAGATTGCCACCACTCACTTGTACAGCACCCCGTTCACATGTCCGCGCCCGCCCCCGACCGCCGCCCCACCGTCCGCCTCGTCATGGTGACCGGCGCCAACAACAACAAGGTCTACGAGATGGCCGAGAACGGCGACGGCACGTTCACGGCGCGCTTCGGCCGCATCGGCGCCGCGCTTCAGGCCAAGACCTACCCCACGAGCAAGTGGGACGCCACGTACCGCGCGAAGACGCGGAAGGGCTACACCGACGTGACCGCCCTCGCGGCCGAGGAAGGCGAGCGCGGCTTCGCCATCGACGCGCCAGAGGTCGCCGCGCTTGTCGACCACTTGCAGGCCGCCGCCGACGACGCGCTGCGCGCGCAGTACCTCGTCGCGCCCGACGCCGTCAGCGCCCGCCAGGTCGCCGAAGCCCAAGCACACCTCGACGCCCTCAGCGCGATCGCGCTCGACGGCTCGCCAGAGGCCCGCGACGCCTTCGATGCGCGCCTGATCGACCTGTTCACCACCATCCCGCGCAAGATGGGCGACGTGCGCGACTTCCAGCTGAGCGAGCGCCTGGAGGCCTCTGGCGTGCCGGACCTGCTCAACAGCGAGCAAGAGGCGCTGGACCGCATGGCGCAGCGCGTGCGGCTCGGCGAAGCGCCCACGCGCCCGACGTTGATGGAGGCGCTCGGCTTCGAGCTCCGCCCCGTCACCGACGAGAAAACGCTCCGCCGCATCCGCAGCAAGATGGGCGACCACGCCGACCGGCTGGAAAGCGCGGTCGAGATTGTGCACCCGCGGCTGCGCGAGCGGTTCGACGCCCACGTCGGCGCCGCGCGCCAGAGGCGGACGGAGTTGCTGTGGCACGGCTCGCGGTCCGAGAACTGGCTCTCCATCCTGGAAACCGGCCTCTGCCTCCACCCGGACCGCGCTGTGATCACGGGCAAGATGTTCGGCTACGGGCTCTACTTCGCGCGCTCGTTCCAGAAGTCGCTGGGCTACACGTCGCTCCGCGGCGCCTTCTGGACCGGCCAGCGCGCCGACCGCGGCGTCCTCGCGCTCTACGACGTGCACATGGGCCGCCCGCTCACCGTGGACCGCCACGAGGCGTGGTGCCCCGCCCTCACCGCCGACGGCCTCGACGCCAGAGGCAGCCTCTGGCGCCGCTACGACTCGCTCCACGCCCGCGCGGGCGAGATGCTCCGCCACGATGAGATCGTGGTCTACCGCGAGGCGCAGGCCTGCCCCCGCTACCTGGTGGAAGTCCGCGAGGGATAGGGCATGGAGGGAGGCGCACGCGCCTCTCCCCCACGCCGCATCCGCACGTCCCGCGCCACTCTCAATCCCCTTACCCCTCTAGCCATGACCCGCTACACCTCCCTCACCGACCGCGCCGTGCGCGCCGCCGCCGTTCTCGACGCCGAGCGCACCGGCACCACCACCACGCTCGACGTCAAACGCGAACTCCGCGACCGCGGCTACTGGGCCACCCAGGGCGACGTCTCGCGCCGCCTGGCGCGCATCGCCTCTGGCGAGGGCTGGCCGTGGTGGGGCATGGGCCGCTTCCGCCTCTACGGCGTCCCCGCCAGAGGCCAGAGGGGGCCGGCGGTGGCCTCGCGGGCCGCGCTCGTCAACTGAGCCTCTGGCGCCAGAGGCTTGCCCTCTAGGCCGCCTCCTCCGCGAACGGCTCGACGGCCTCGTCGACCGAGCGCGCGTCGGGGAACCACAGGAGCAGCCGCCGGATGACCTCGTCCAGGAGCGCGTCCGGGCACGAGGCGCCGGCGGTCAAGATCACCCCCAGGGGGCCGCCGCCAGAGGCCTCTGGCGGGAGCCAGTTGGGTGACACGCGCGGCTCCTTGACGCGCCAGTCGAAGTGGCGGATCTCGCGCGGGCTCACCATGTCGTCCGCGTCGGAGATGAAGTAGGTAGGCAGGCCGGCGTCCTCGCACAGCTCCACCAGGTGGCTGGTGTTGGACGAGTTGTAGCCTCCCACGACGAGCGCGAGGTCGGCGCCGGCTTCGATGAGGGCCAGCGTCGCGTCCTGGTTCTCTTTTGTCGCGTAGCAGAGCGTGTCGCTCGTGTCCGCGAACGCGCCCGCGTCGCCATCGCGCGTGACCACGGCCTCGCGCACGCGTTCCGCGATGGCGGCCGTCTCCGTCGCCAGCATCGTCGTCTGGTTGACCACCCCGAGCCGGGCTAGGTCACGCGCCGGGTCGAACCCGTCCGACGTGCGGCCTTCGAAGCGCGACCAGAAGAAGTCGACGCCCTCGCGGCCTTCGATCACCGCCGCGAGCGCCTCCGTCTCCTCCATGTCGCGCACGACCACAACCGGCGCGCTCTCCTTCGCGTGGCCAAACGTGGCGCGCGTCTCCTCGTGGTTGCGCTTGCCATGCACCACCACGGTGTAGCCCTTCGCCCCGATGTGGGCGCTCTTTTTCCACACGCGGACGACGAACGGGCAGGTTGTGTCGTAGGTCTTGGGCTCGATGCCTCTGGCGCGGAGGTCTTCCACGATCTCCGGCGGCGCGCCAAAGGCCGGGATGATGACGATGTCGCCCGGCCGGAGGTCGTCATAGGGGATGAGTTGCTCGCCGGTCGTGGTGCGGAGAAAGCGGATGCCTCTGGCGACGAGGTCCTCGTTGACGTGCGAGTTGTGGATCATCTCCGAGAGGAGGAAGATCCGCCCGCCAGAGGCCATCTCCGGGTTCTCGTCCAGCGCCCGGTACGCGATCTCGATGGCGTTCTCCACGCCGAAGCAGAAGCCGAAGTGCCGCGCCAGCTTGACGCGCAGCGGCCCGAAGTCCAGCACGCTCGGCGAGAGGTCCTTTTTGCGAGGGTCCGCGTCCCGGCGGGCCGCTTTGACACGGCTCACCACGGGGCTGCGGTAGAAGTCGGGGACGTCGAACTGGCGGGCCATGGGGTGCGTGGGGGATTCCCCTAGAGGAGGCAAAGCTAGGGGGCACAACGAGCCGCACCTCGCGGGGTTGCTCGAAATCGGAGTGCATCTGGGCTAGAATGCGTCAGACGTTCACCGCCTCTGGCGCCACGCCAGAGGCGCGGCGTGTGACGGTTTCATAACGTGAGGGGCGCGGCGGGCACACAGGCCCGCTTCGCCCGTAGCCTGTTCTCTCTCTTCCCCTACTGACTGTATGTCCCTCCGATACCTCTTGCGCTCGTGCTTCGCACTGGCGCTCCTCCTCACTGCCTCTGGCGCGGTCGCTCAAAGCGATCTCGTCATCACCGGCGTCGCCGACGGGCCTCTCTCAGGAGGCACCCCGAAGGTGCTCGAACTCTACGCGATCAACGACATCCCGGACCTCTCGGTCTACGGCGTAGCTGTTGCAGCCAACGGCAACGCATCAAGCGGAGCCCCGTCGTTCATGCTTGGCGCAGACGCGGCCTCCGCTGGCGACTACATCTACGTCGCGACCGAGACCGAGCAGTTCAACAACTTCTTCGGCTTTGAGCCGGACTACACCGGCTCCCTGTTCATCAACGGCGACGACGCCGTCGAGCTGTACCTCAACGGTGCCGTGGTGGACGTGTTCGGCGAAGTCGGCGTGGACGGCACGGGCCAACCGTGGGAGCACCTCGACGGGTGGGCCTACCGCATGGATGGTACCGGTCCTGAAGGCGCCACCTTCACGGTCTCCAACTGGACGTACAGCGGCGTGGATGGCCTCGAAGGCGGTAGTACCAACGCGACAACGAACGTCCCCTTCCCGGTCGGCACGTACAGCACGACGCCGAGCATGGGCCCGCAGACCTTCACCGCGCTCGCCAGAGGCGAGTTCGAGGTCCCGGCCGTTGAGACGATGGGCAAGGGCGGCATCACCGCCGTCCTGGACGGCACGATGCTGACCGTAACGGGCGCCTTCGCCTACCTCGAGAGCGACTACAACGCCGCCGTCGGCGCGCACCTCCACGGAGGCGCCTCTGGCGAGAACGGCCCCGTCCGCTACTCCCTCACGCCGACGCTCGACGCGGACAACCGGGGCGGCTTCTTCGCCGCCGGGGAGAACATGTTCAACGTCCGCGAGACGTTTGCGGACTCGCTCCGCGCCGGCCTCGTGTACTTCAACCTCCACACCGTAGACAACGGCTCTGGTGAGATCCGCGGCCAGCTCGGCATGAACGCCGATGCGCTTCCCGTCGCGCTCAGCGGCGACCAGGAGGTCCCGCCGTTCGAGACGAGCGCCAGCGGCTCCGCGACCGTGACGGTCGACGGCACGACCGTGACCGTAACCGGCTCCTTCATGGGGCTCACCGGCGACTACCAGGCGTCGCACGTCCACGCCGGCGCCAGAGGCATGAACGGCCCGGTCGTCTTCGCGCTCAACCCCACCGTTCCGATGGCGATGGCGCGCAGCGGCGAGTGGGAGGCTGCGAACAACATGTTCGAGGTGAGCACCACCTTCGCGGACTCCCTCCGCGCAGGGCTCGCGTACATCAACGTCCACTCCGATGCCTCGCCGAGCGGCGAGATCCGCGGCCAGATCGGCTTCGAGAACGAGATGGACGCGGAGCCGATGGACATCGCTGACGTCCGCGCCGGCGGCGACGACCAGCAGGTCACCATCGTGGGCGTGGTCACGCGCTCGCAGGGCCGCATCACGTACGTGCAGGACGAGACGGCTGCACTCGCCATCTTCCAGACGTCGGGCGCCTTCCGCACGGCCGTGGACGCCGGAGATATCGCCGCTGGCGACTCGCTCCGCGTGACCGGCATGACGGGAAGCTTCAACGGCTTCTTCCAGATCGACGGGGTCGACAGCTTCGAGGTCATCTCGCGGGACAACGCGCTGCCGCTCTACCAGCGCGTGACGCTGGCAGAGATCGCCGCCAACGGCGAGCAGTACGAAAGCGAGCTGCTTGAAGTCCGCGGCCTCATGTTCAGCGCCGAGGGCGCGTTCGCCGCATCGACGACGTACCAGATCGGTGACCAGAGCGGTGCCGTCGCGCTCCGCACGCCGAGCGCGAGCGACACCCGCATCGCGGGCGTCGACATCCCGCAAGAGGCCGCCATCTTCCGTGGCGTTCTCGGCCAGTTCGACAACGAGGACCCACGTGACAGCGGCTACCAGCTCACCCCCATTCGGATGAGCGACGTTGTGGCGCAGGGCGATCCGTCGCAGCTGGTCATCAACGAGATCCTCTATGACCCGGCCTCCGAGCTCGCGGGCGACGCCAACGGCGACGGCACGCGTGACGGGGTCCAGGACGAGTTCGTCGAGATCGTCAACGCGGGCACGAGCTCCGTCGACCTCGGCAACTTCGTGATCGAGGACGGCGCATCGCTGGGCTCGGACGACGTGACGTTTATCCGTCACCGCTTCCCGGTCGGAACGGTTCTCGAAGCCGGTCAGGCTGTTGTCGTCTTCGGTGGCGGTACGCCGACCGGTGACTTCGGCACCTCGATCGTGCAGACGGCCAGCAACACTGGCGGTCTCGGCCTGAACAACGGTGGCGACACCGTGACGCTCGCCGACGCCCCGATCCAGAACAACGCTGGCGGCAACGTCATCGCGACCGTGACCTACGACGGTTCGGTTCAGGACGAGGCCATCGCGCGCATCCCGGACCTCACGGGTGACTTCGCGGCTCACACCACGAACCCGCAGAACCCCGTTCGCTTCTCGCCTGGCGTCTCCAACCTCACCGGTGGAGGCGGCGGATTCCCGAGCGCGAGCGAGGAGACTCCGGACGGCACGATAGTGCTGACCGTGGCGAACCCGCTCCGCGCCGACGCGCAGGTCCGCTTCGAGACGCCGGTCTCTGGCGACGTCTCCCTCGTGCTCTACGACGCGCTCGGCCGCCGGGTCGCCGTGCTCGCCGAGGGCGACCTCGCCGCCGGCGCGCACACGGCGACGCTGCGGGCGTCGTCGCTGGCCCCGGGCGTCTACGTCCTCCGCCTCGCGGCGAGCGGGACGCAGATGACGCGGACGCTGACGGTGGTGCGCTAGCGCGCGGCCCCTGCGGCCTCTGGCGACGGCGGCCGCGGTCCTCCGAGGGCGCCCCCACTCCGGTGGGGGCGCCCTCTTTGCATGTGTGGGCTCGGCGTCGGGGCCTCTGGCGTGGCTCGCGCGCCTCGTTGGGCGCCAGAGGCCAAACCCGGCCGGCGCCAGAGGCGGAGGACCCGGACCAAGCCTCGCCCGTTAGAAAGATCCTTTCCGCATCTCTCCTCCGCACATGCCCCTTCGCCACACCTCTCGCAGCCTTCTCGTGCTGCTACTCGTCGCCATCCTCGCGCCCGCGGCCACAGGCCAGCGCCTGTTCCGCGCCGAGCTTACCGGCGCCCAGGAAGTCCCGCCGGTCACGACCACCGCCAGCGGCCTCGCCACCGCCGTCTTGGACGGCTCGACGCTCATCCTCCGAGGCCAGTTCGCCGGGCTGGAAAGCGACTACAACGCCACGGTCGGCTCGCACATCCACCGCGCGCCGGTCGGCGCCAATGGATCCGTCGTTTTCCCCTTGAGCCCCTCCCTAGACCGTGATCTCCGCGGAGGTCAGTGGTACGGGCCTGAGAACCGCTTCTCTCTCACCACCGACCAGATCCAGGCCCTGCGCGATGGCCTGTACTACGTCAACGTGCATTCCGTCGCCAACGCCGGGGGCGAGATCCGCGGGCAGCTCGTCCAAGCGGTGTCGCTCAACGAGGTCCGCTCGGATCAGCCGGGAGCCGACGTGGATGAGTACGTGGAGTTGTCCGGGCCTCCCGGCACGAGCCTCGATGGCTACTCGTTCGTCGTCATCGGAGACGGCCCGGGCGGCATCGGTGTGATCGAGGAGGTGATCGACCTCTCCGGACAGATCATCCCGGAAGACGGATACTTCCTCTTCGGCCAACTCGAGTCCGCGACGCCGGACTTCGACGTGGACCTCAACCTCGAAAACTCCGACGCCGTGACCTACCTCCTCGTAGAAGGCGTCGCCGGCACCGAGGGGGACGACCTCGACACTGACGACGACGGCGTGCTCGACGCCGAGCCGTGGTCCGCCATCGCCGACGCGGTGGGCGCAGCCTCTGGCGACGAGGGTGACGCGACCTACGCGGCGCAGTTGGGCTTTGAAGACGTTGGCCCCGACGGGGACTTCCGCCCGGGCCACCTTTTCCGCAACCGCGACGATGGCGCGTGGCGTATCGGCACGTTTAGCCGCGATGGCGGCTTCGATACGCCCGGCGAAATCAATGCCTCGGCGGCGCTCGTCCAGATCGTCCACAACTCCCCAGACCAGAGCCTCGGGACGGTCGACGTGTACCTCGACGACGAGCTTCTCGTAGACGACCTCGCGTTCCAGGGGGCGACTCCGTTTGTCCTCTTGCGCGCCGGCGCCTCCGCCAAGCTGGACGTTGCGCCAGGGGCCTCCGCGTCCTCGGCCGACAGCTTCTTGGGAACGGATGTCACTCTCAACGGCTCGCGCTCCTACTACGCGGTCGTCGTCGGGATTGGTGGCGACAACGGGACGCCGGACGATGACCCGATGATCGTCCTGTACGACAACGCTCGGCCGTTCTCCACCACGCCGGGCACGGTAGATGTCGGGTTCCTCCATGGAGCCCTGGAGACGGGCGCCGTGGACGTGCGTACGGGCGTGACGCAGCAGGCCATCCTGTTCAACGCCGTCCCGTACGGCACCTTCGCGGACGAGACCTACCAGCCCACGGTCCCGGCCATCGTGGACATTGACGTCACCTCCGCTGAGCCCAACGTCGTGCTGGCGCAGTTCAAGCCGGACCTCTCTGGCCTCTCGGGCCAGAGCGCGCTGCTCATCGCGACGGGCTCCGCGGCGCCAGGGGCTGCCGTCCCGGTCGGGATCCTCGTGGTCCAGCCCGACGGCACGACGGCGCTTTCCGCCCCGGTCGACGTGGCGAGTGAGGAGACCCCGGACGGCACGATGGTGCTGACCGTGGCGAACCCGCTCCGCTCCGACGCGCAGGTCCGCTTCGAGACGCCGGCCTCTGGCGACGTCTCCCTCGTGCTCTACGACGCGCTCGGCCGCCGGGTCGCCGTGCTCGCCGAGGGCGACCTCGCCGCCGGCGCGCACACGGCGACGCTGCGGGCGTCGTCACTGGCCCCGGGCGTTTACGTCCTCCGCCTCGCGGCGAGCGGGACGCAGATGACGCGGACGCTGACGGTGGTGCGCTAGCGCGCGGCCCCTGCGGCCTCTGGCGACGGCGGCCGCGGTCCTTCGAGGGCGCCTCCACTCCGGTGGGGGCGCCCTCGCTGCGTCGTGCCGCGCCGCCGGAGGCGAGCCTCTGGCGCCTTCGCCTGGACGCCGAATGCGTCGCCAGAGGCCCCTCGCGTGCATTCCCCGATTCCTCCATGCAGCCGGACGCGCCGGAGGCACTACCTTTCGGCTCCTGGCGCCCGCCGCCGGGGCCCCACGGAGGGGTGGCAGAGTCTGGCTGAATGCACCGGTCTTGAAAACCGACGTACCGCAAGGTACCGGGGGTTCGAATCCCTCCCCCTCCGCCGCGATCCCAGAGCCCGCCTGCGCGCCCATGCGCAGGCGGGCTTTTTCTGGGCCTGCTCTCCGCCGCCAGAGGCCTCTGGCGCAGAGCCCGACAGCCTTTCGGGGGCGGCGCGCGCCAGGGCGCACATGGGTAAAGACGTCCCCTATGGGAATCCAGATCGTCACGATCTGTAATCCTTTGGGCAAAGAGGACCCGATCCGGCACGTTTAGAGGGGTTCAGAAGCGTGGAATGCATCATGCATAGGGAAGGTCACGCCCCCCCTGCCCATGCCCCACTCCCCTACAACCGACGGCGCCGTCGCGATCGACGCCTCCGGACGTCTCGTGGCGCTCTCGCCAGAGGCCGCGTCGCTGACCGGTCTCGCGCACGACGCCTTTGTCGGGCAGCCCTTCGCGGCGCTTTTCCACGAGAACGACCGCGAGGCCGCCGAGGAGGTGCTCCGCCGCGTCCGCTCGGGCGAGATCGACGAGACCAGCCTCCGCATCCACTCCGCTTCCGATGAGCCGGTGTGGATCTACCTCTCGCGCACGCGAGGCGCCGAAGGGATGGCCGAGGACGGGCGCGTCACCGGCTGGCTCCACGCCGACCGTCGGCGGCGGGGCGACCTGAACGGCTCCGCCCAGGCCGACCGCCTCCGGCTTCTCGCCACGGTCACCTCCCAGAACGCCCCGTTCCAGGACACCATCCGGCAGGCGCTCCGCCTGACCGCCGACCTTCTCGGCTACGACATCGCCATCTGCAGCCGGATCGAGGGGCAGACCTACACCGTGCGCTCGTGCCACGCGCCAGAGGCGGACCTGGACGCCGGAGCCCAGTTCGACCTTGGCGAGACGTACTGCGCGCTGACGGTCTCCGGTAGCGACCTCTTCGAGATCGACCACATGGCGACGTCCCCACACCGGCGCCACCCGTGCTACAGCGCGTTCGGGCTGGAGAGCTACGTCGGGATCCCTATTGTGGTGCGGGGCGAGGTGTACGGCACGCTCAGCTTCTCCTCCGCCGCGCCGCGCACGGCGCCGCTGACCGAGGCCGACGACGACCTGCTGCGGCTTCTGGCGCTGTGGGTCGGTGGGGCCATTGAGCGCGAGGACCGGGAGCAGGCGTACATCGAGAGCAAGCGGCGGCTGCGCGCGCTCGGCGAGGCCACCTTCGAGGGCATCTTCTTTTCCGAGCACGGCCGCGTGCTGGACTGTAACGAGCAGGGCGCGCACATGATCGGCTTCGAGTCGCGAGAGGCCTGCATCGGGCTGCCTCTGGCGGAACTCGTGCCGCCGGAGTCACTGGCGAAGGTCGCGGAGATGAACCTCGCGAACCGCCCCGAGCCGTACGAGGTGGTCCTGCTCCACCGCGACGGGACGAGGTTCTGGGCCGAGGTGCAAGGCCGCCCGGCGCCCTACAAAGGCCGAACGGTCCGGCTGACGGCCATCCGCGACGTGACGCGGCGGCGCGAGGCGCAGGAGCAGACCCGCTTCCAGTCCAACGTCCTCGCGCACGTCTCGGAGGCCGTCGTCGCGCTCGACGCCGAGGGCTACGTGACGTACTGGAACGAGGGCGCCTCCGTGTTGCACTGCCTCCCCCCCGACGCCGTGCTCGGCAAGCGGTTCAAGGACGTACTGCACTACGACTTCGGACCGGCACAGCCGGAGGGAGACGGCACGTTTCCGGCCCAAGAGGCGCTCCGACAGGCCTCGGAAGAGGCGCAAGACCTCACGTACACCTGCCCGGACGGAACGCGGCGGCTGGTCTCCGTCTCCGCGAGCACGCTCTACGACGCTGAGGGGCGGGAAAACGGACTGCTCGCCGTCGTGCGGGACGAGACGCAGCACCGCGAACTGGAAGCGCGGCTGTGGCACCAGGCGAACCACGACGCGCTGACCAAGCTTCCCAACCGGCTCCGGCTCCGCGAGCTGATCGGTGCGGCCATCGAGATGAAAGAGCCGTTCGCGGTCCTCTTTATTGACCTCGACCATTTCAAGACCGTGAACGACTCGCTCGGCCACGAGGTCGGGGACAAGCTGCTCGAACACGTGGCCGTCACGATGGCGGCGGTCGCTGAGCCCGGCTCCGTTTCCCGTCTCGGGGGCGACGAGTTCGCCGTCGTGTTCCCCGGCTCGGCGCCAGAGGCCGAGGCCGTTGCCGCCGCCCTCGTGGAAGCGGTCCAGAGGCCGGTCACGATCGGACCTCACCTGCTCACGCCGACGGCGAGCGTGGGCATCGTGCTGGGCGCGGAGGACTACACCGATCCGGAGGCGCTACTCCGCGACGCCGACACGGCGATGTACGAGGCCAAGCGGCAGGGCCGCGGCCGATCGGTCGCGTTCGAGCCATCGTTCCACATCCAGGCCGCGGCGCGCTTCTCGCTGGAGCGGGACCTCCGCCGCGCCATCGCGGAGGACGAGCTCCGAGTCCACTTCCAGCCCATCGTGGACCTCGCCTCTGGCGAGCTGGCCGGGTTCGAGTCGCTCGTGCGCTGGCAGGACCCCGTCCGAGGCCTTCTCGCGCCGTTCCACTTCCTGCCTCTGGCGGAAGAGCTTGGCCTCGTGGCCGAGATCGACAGCTGGGTGCTGGACGCGACGTGCCGCGAGATCGGGACGTGGGGGGCAGACAGCAACGCGTTTCTGACCATCAGCGTCAACTGCTCGGACCAGACGTTCCTGCGGGAAAGCCTAGCAGAGCGCGCGCGCTCTGCGGCGGAGGCCGCTGGCATCTCGCCCGACCGGCTCGTCCTCGAACTGACCGAGCGCGCGCTCGTGGAGTCCAACGCCGCCGCGGGTGCGCTGGACCGCCTCCGCAACCACGGCCTCAAGCTGAGCATTGACGACTTCGGCTCCGGCTACTCCTCGCTCGGCCTGCTGCACCGCCTGCCGGTGGACGCGCTCAAGATCGACCGCTCGTTCGTGTCGGACCTGGAGAACTCGGCGCAGGCCCGCGCCATCGTGCGCGCCGTGAGCGACCTCGCCAAGGAGATCGGTCTTCGCGTCACCGCCGAGGGCATCGAGACCTTCGCGCAACTCCAGGCGGTCCGGGATGCGGGCTGCCCGCTCGGGCAGGGCTACTACTTCTCACGGCCTGTCCCGCCAGAGGCCGCCGCTCGCATGTTGTCCCAGCCGACCTGGCAGGCGCACTGGCCACCGGGCACGCGCGTGTGAGCTCCGCTGTCCCACCACCGAGCAGTTGGATCGTCCGTCCCCAGCCCCCGAGACCTCGCGTTCTCCTCGCGGAGGGCGACGAGCTCACGGCACGAGTCGTCCATCACCGTCTTACGCGAGACGGGATGGACGTCACGGCCGTTCGGGACGGCGTGGCCGCGATGGACGCGCTGAGCACGCAGGCGTTCGACGTCGCCATTATCGACGCCGTGTTGGTGGGCGTGGATGGACTGGACCTCGTCCGGCGGGTGCGACTGGGCGAAGCAGGGCCCTCGGACATCGGCATTGGCGTGCTGTGCTGGCCGGGGAACGACTCGCTTCTGGCGCGGGCGTACGCGTTGGACGCGGACAACGTGATGGTGCGCCCCCTGTCGCTGGTTGCGCTGAGCGCGAGCGTGGCGCGCCTGGCACGACGCCCCCGGGTGCGGCCATGATGCTCTCCCTCGCTACCATTCCCCTCTCGCGCCTGATCACATTGGCCCTGGTCGCGATGATCCTGCTGGCGGGTGGGCTGGTCATCGCGGCGATCGTCGCGCAATGGATGGGAACGCAAGCTGACGCCCGGCGCGACCGGAACTGGGCGCGCTGGGAGCCGATGCTACTGGACATGCTGGCCGGCGAGCGGGACCCGCGATCTCTCGGCCTCATGGTGACCCCGCGCGAGAGGCTGGACTTTTTCCGGCTTATCGTGGCGTACGCGCTCCGGCTGGGCGGCGAGAGCCGCCGGGTCCTCGCCGAGGCCGCGAGCCTGCACCTCGGCGCGGCGTTGGAATTGCTCTCGCACCCGCGCGCGGACCAGCGCGCGCTCGCGGCGCACCTCGTCGGCTTGGTGGGCGGACCGCAGGAGCGCCAGAGGCTCCGGCCGCTGCTCTGGGACCCCTCGCTGGAGGTCGCCATGACGGTTGCGCGGGCGCTCGCGCGCTCCGGCGACGCGGTCTCGCGGCGGCTGGTGATCGACGCGCTGGAGCGGTTCGAGTCCTGGGGCGCCGGGTCGCTCGCGGCCATGCTGGCGCTGTTCGGCGTGCGCGGCGGCGCCGTTCTCCAGGCCGCGCTCATGGACGCGACGCGGAGCGACCTCGCGCGCGTCTCCTGCGCCGAGGCGCTGCGGCGGCTCGTGTACGTCCCGGCGGCCGAACCGGCCGCCCGCGTGCTGGCCGAAGACGCCGACCGCGAGGTGCGGGCGGCCGTCCTGCGCCTCTTGCGCGACATCGGCGGGCCGGGCCACGCCGACGCGATCCGCCCCCTCTGCGACCACGAGGACCCCGTCCTCCGCCTCCACGCCATCAGCGCGCTCTCGGCGCTGAGCCTCTCGCCCATCGACGCCGCCCGCATCGAGTACGCGCTCCGCGACGAGTCCTCGTGGGTGTCGCTGCGGGCCGCCAGAGGCCTGATCGAATCTGGCCGCGTAGCCTCGTTGCAGACCGTGGCCTCTGGCGACGCGCCAGAGGCGGCGATCGCGCGGCAGGCGCTCGCGGAGGCCGGCTACTCCCCCGCCGAGACATGATGGAAACCCTGCGCCAGATCGTCTGGGTCGCCGACTGGGTCGTGTTCGGCTTTTTCGTGCTCGTGGCGGTGAGCTACACCACGGCGACGCTGCTGGCGCTCCCGGCGCTGCTCAAGCTGCGGCGGTGGTCCAGCACGTTCTACGTGGACGAGGTGGCGGCATCGGCGACCTCGCCGCCGATCACGCTGATCGCGCCGATGTACAACGAGGCGATGGTGTGCGTAGAGGCCGTGCGCGCGCTGCTCGGCGTGGACTACCCGACAAAGGACGTGCTCGTCGTGGCCGACGGCTGCAAGGACGACACCGTTGAGCGGCTCATTGCCGCGTTCGACATGGAGGAGGCCATGCGCTCCGCCACGGCCACGATCCCGACCGCCGCCATCCGCACGGCGTACCGCAGCCGGAGCCGCCCGGACCTCTGGCTGATCGACAAGGAGAACGGCGGCAAGGCGGACGCCATCAACGTGGGCATCAACCACTGCCGGACGCCGCTGCTGTGCACGCTGGACGGCGACAGCCTCCTGGGGCCGGACGCGCTGCACCGCATCGTGCAGCCGTTCCTCAAAGACGCGACGACGATCGCCGCTGGCGGCACGATCGGCATCGTGAACGATTGCACCGTGCGGTTTGGGCGCGTGACGCGGATTCAGCTTCCCAACAAGTGGATCCCCCGCTTCCAGGTGTTGGAATACATCCGGGCATTCGCCTCGGCGCGCGTGGGGTGGAACGCGGCGCACGCGCTGCCGCTGATCTCGGGCGCCTTCGGGCTGTTCCGCCGTGAGGCGCTCGTGGCCGTTGGCGGGCTGGACACCGACGCGACGGGCGAGGACTTCGAGGTGACTGCGCGCCTGCACCGGCACTACCGCGAAGCGGGGATCCCGTACAAGATCGAGTACGTGCCGGACGCCGTCTCGTGGACCGAGTGCCCCTCCGACCTCAAGGTGCTCGGCAAGCAGCGCGACCGCTGGCACAAGGGCGGCATGGAGGTGATGTGGAAGCACCGCGCGATGCTGCTCAACCCGCGCTATGGTCGCATCGGGATGGTCTCGCTGCCCGTCTTCTTCATCGTCGAGATGATGGGGCCGGTGATCGAGGTGTGCGGCTACGTCGCGTTCGCGCTCTCGCTGTGGCTCGGCATTATCAACGTGCCGATGGCGGCGCTGCTTCTGGCGCTGGCCTTCGTGCTCGGGCTCGCGCAGTCCATCGCGGCGCTGGCGCTGGAGCAGTACGCGTTCCGGCGCTACACCTCGCTCCCCGATCTGCTCATGCTGCTCGCGCTCACCGTCGTGGAGAACCTCGGGTACCGCCAACTCACCGTCTGGTGGCGCGTGCGCGGCTTCTGGAAGTTCCTCCGTGGCGACACCTCCTGGGGCGAGATGACCCGCTCCGGCTTCAACACCGCCGACCCGGCCTGATGCCTACGCATTCCGCTCCTTTGCCCTACCGCCCTCCGACGCCCCCCGCCCACGCCTCTGGCGCCAGAGGCGCGCTCTGCCTGTGGGTGTGCGCCGTGGCAGCCGTGCTCCTGGCCTCCGGCGCGAGCGCGCAGAGCGGCTGGGGCGGCGGCGCCTTTTTCAACGCCGACGTGTTCCGCGCCGACCGCGAGGCGTGGCACGAGGAGCGCCTGGTCGTGCAGCGCCGCTTCTCAGCCGGGGCGGCCTCGCTGGAAGGCGGGACCGTCTCGCGCAACGGCTTTACCGACCCCTTTGTCGCGACGGACCTGTACGCCCGCGCGGGCACCCGCGGCTACGGCAACCTGCGCGCGCAGTGGGCGCCCGAGGCCTCTGGCGTGCCGCGTCTGGACCTCCTCGCCGAGGCTTACGCGGTCGTCGGCACGGGCTGGGAGGCCTCTCTGGGTGCGAGGCACATCGTCACCGCGAGCAGCGCCGCCACGCTAGGGACCGGCTCCGTCGCGAAGTACGTCGGCAACTGGACCGTCCGCGCCAGAGGCGTCGCGACGCTGGACGAGACGATCGCGGTTTCCACCTCGCTCTCGGCGCGCTACCTCTTCGACGGCGTCGGCGGGCTGACGGCTCCGTTCGCCGAGGTCACCGTCGGGCGTGGGCGGGAGCCGGTTGTGGCGGCAGGTGGGCTGGAGATCCGGCCGTCCTGGGTGGTGAACGGCCGGGTCCAGCGCGAGGTGCGCTCTGGCTTCGGCGTCTCGGCCTCGCTGGGCTACATCTGGGACGACTCGCTGACGCGCTGGACGGGAGGCCTGGGTGTGACGGGACGGTTTTAGCCACGGGGCCGCGCGCGAGGCCACGCCTCATACGCCAGAGGCCCGCGCCACTAGCTTCCACACCCCGCCTCTGGCGCCGCGTAACCTCGCGGCGCCGCGCCCGTTGAGAGCCGCGACCCTCTCCCCCATCATGCGCCTTCGATCCGCCCTCGCCCTCGCCGCGCTCCTGTTCCCCGCGTTCCTCCACGCTCAGGTGGTGCAGACCGCCGGGGCGCAACCCGACGGTTCGCTGCCGCCAGAGGCCTCTGGCGGGATCACGCTCGAAGAGGCCATCGCGCTAGCGTTGCGCACGAGCCCAGAGGTCGCGCGCGCAGAGCTGGCCGAAGAGGGCCGCGGGCTCGCCATCAGCGGCGCCCGGACGGAGCGGTTGCCGTCTGTCAGTTTTTCAGCGCAGCCGTCACAGAGCTACGGCCTCTCCTTTGACCAGACCACCGGCCAGCTGGTCTCCCAGACCGTTGAGAGCTTCAACACGGGGCTGAGCGCGAACGTGCAGATCTACGACGGCGGCCGAACGCGGGCGCTCGTGCGGCAGGCCGAGTTCGACCGCGCCGCCGCCGAGGCCTCTGGCGAGCGGACGCGCCAGACCGTCGCGGCCGATGTGGCCGACCGCTTTTTGCAGCTCCTCCTGGACCGGCAGCTGGTCGAGATCCAGACCGAGCAGTTGGAGGCCGCGCGGCAGCAGCTGGACCGCGCGCAGCGCCTCGTGGCCGCTGGCGCGAGGCCCGAAAGCGACCTCCCCGCTGCCCGCGCGACCGTAGCCGAGCGCGTGGCCGCCCTCGCTGAAGCGACCGCCTCCATCGCGCGAGACCAGGTGCGTCTGCTGGACCGGCTCGGGCTTGGGCCTCTGGCGGAGGTGACGTTTGTCGGACCGACGCTGGAAGAGCTGGAGGCCGCCGGGCTGCTGGACCTCGCCGCGCCAGAGGTGGCCGCGCTCGTAGAGGCGGCGCTGGACTCGCGCCAGGACCTGCGCGCTCAAGAGATCGCCGTGGACGCGGCCGTGGCAGGCGAGGCGCTTGCGCGGACGGCCTCGCGGCCCAACGTGAGCGCCTTCGGCCAGATCGGGACGGGATATTCCAGCCTCGCCAGCCGCCTGACCAACCCGGACGCTGAGCCCACGCTGCTCCCGGTCACGCTCTCGGACGGTTCGCCGGTCCTCCTGGGAGGCGTCCCGTTTGTCGTCCCGCAGCAGCCGGACTTCGAGTTTGAGACGACGCCGTTTTTCAGCCAGCTCGGTGACAACCGCAGCGGCAGCCTCGGCATCAGCGTGACGGTCCCCATCTTCGACCGCTTCGCGGCGCGGCGCCAGAGGCAGGAGGCCCGCCTCCAATCGGAAAACGCGCGCGTCGAGCTGGACGCGCTGCGCCGCTCGGTCTCGGCGGAGATCGGGCTCGCCGCCGTCGAGATCGCAGGGGCCGAGGCGCGCCTGGACGCCGCCAACGCCCGCGTCGAGGCTGCCCAGGCAGCAGTGGACGCGGAGGAGGCCCGCTACAGCCTCGGCGTGACCACGCCGTACGACCTCGCCGACGCCCGCGGCCGCCTCGCCGAGGCGCTGGCGGCGCGCGCGCAGTCCGCGTACACGCTCGTCTTTCGCCGCGCGCTGCTCCGCCTCGCCACCGGCGACGAGATCACCGACCTCATCCCCTAGCGCCGCTGGCGCGCCCGCGCTCTGGCTTCTGGCGCCAGAGGCCCCTCCCGCATCCTGACGCATCCCACCCATGTCCCCAACGAAGAAACTCCTGATCGCCCTCGGTGTGGCCGTCGTGCTCCTGGTCGTCGTGGCCGTGGTGGTCGGCGGCGGCGGAGAGGACGGCGTCGAGGTGGAGACCGCCGAGGCGCGCGTGCGCCCGATTACCCAGGCGGTGACCGCCTCTGGCGTGGTCGCGGCCGAGAGCGAGGTGAGCATCTCGCCGGACGTCTCAGGTGAGGTCATCTTCGTGGGCGTCAAAGAAGGCGACGCCGTGGAGCGCGGACAACTTCTGCTCCGCATCCGCCCAGACACGTACGCCTCGCAGCGGCAGCAGGCGCTCGCGGGCGTGCGCGCCTCGCAGACGGATGTGGAGGCCGCGCGCGCGGACGCCGCGCAGGTGGCCGCCGAGCGCGGGCAGCTCCAGGCCGACATCGCGCAGGCCACGGCCGAGCGAGACCGCGCGCAGCGCACGATGGACCGCCAGCAATCCTTGCTGGACCAGGGGCTCGGCAGCGAGGTCGAGTTGGAGAACGCCAGAGGCGCCTTTGAGCAGGCCCGCGCGGCCGAGCAGGCGGCAAAGGCCCGGCTCGCAACGCTCGACACCCGCATCGCGAGCGCGCAGGCGCGGATTCGCGGCGCCGAAGCTCGGGTTTCCAGCGCGCAGGCCA
Source organism: Rubricoccus marinus (assembly GCF_002257665.1). Taxonomy (NCBI): domain Bacteria; kingdom Pseudomonadati; phylum Rhodothermota; class Rhodothermia; order Rhodothermales; family Rubricoccaceae; genus Rubricoccus; species Rubricoccus marinus. The sequence continues at coordinate 3,139,838 of NZ_MQWB01000001.1, forward strand.
GCGCGCAGCAGGCGGGTCAGCAGCTCGCGCAGACGGCGATCTACGCGCCCATGAGCGGGACCGTCACCTACCTCAACGTCGAAGCCGGCGAGCGCGTGGTCGGTACGGCCACGATGGCGGGCACCGAACTGCTCCGCATCGCGCAGCTCAACGACATGACCATCGAGATCGAGGTGAGTGAGACCGACGTGGCGAACCTCGCGCTGGGAGACAGTGCCCGCGTCGAAGTGGACGCGTTCCCGGACGACCCGCTCGTCGGCGTCGTCAGCGAGATCGCGACGAGCGCCCGCACGGCGCCCAACGCCAGCGGCCAGGCCTCCACCAACTTCCCGGTCACGATCGCCATCCTCGCCTCGGGCGAGACGCCAGAGGGCGTCACGCTCGCCGCCTCGGGCGAAGAGCGCACGCCTCGGGCGCCGTCGGTGCGCGTGAGGCCGGGCATGAACGGGACGGTGGACGTGTTCACGCGGACAGTCCCCAACGCCGTCGTCGTGCCCATCCAGGCCGTGACCGTGCGCGATCTGAACGCGATCCGCCGGGACAGTCTCGAAACGGCAAACGCCAAGGGCGACGAGACCGCCGACCCCGACGCCGTCCCGGAAGAGGAAGACCTCCGCCGCGTGGTCTTCGTGGTGGTAGACGGCAAGGCCGAGATGCGCTTGGTCGAAACCGGCATCGCGGACGACACGCACATCGAGATCACATCCGGCCTGGCAGGCGGCGAAACGGTCGTCACCGGCCCCTTCAAACTTCTCCGCACCACGCTGGACTCTGGCGATGCGGTCAAGGAGGAGTGAGCCAGTAGCCAGTAGCCAGTAGCCAGTAGCCAGTAGCCAAAGCAGCGCGGCCTCTGGCGCGGAGTCAAGCTGCCAGAGGCGGCGCTCACTCGCCGCTGTCCACACGCCAGAGGCCTCTGGCGCCCGATCCCAACGCCTTTCCCTGTCACGGGCCACTCCCTGTTGGCCGCTTCCCCGCCCCCATGCCTGTCATCGAAATCGCCGACGTCTGGAAGACCTACACCATGGGCACCCAGAAGGTGCACGCGTTGCGCGGGTGCTCGCTGGAAGTCGAGAAAGGCGAGTACGTCGCCATCATGGGACCGTCGGGCAGCGGCAAGAGCACGCTGATGAACGTCATCGGCTGCCTGGACGCGCCCACGAGGGGGATGTACCGGCTGGCCGATCGCGACGTCTCGCGCCTCACGGACGACCAGTTGGCCGAGGTGCGCAACAGCGAGATCGGGTTCGTCTTCCAGACCTTCAACCTGCTCCCGCGCCAGGACTGCATCCAGAACGTGGAACTCCCGCTGGTGTACGCCGGCGTCTCGCGCAAGGAGCGCCGCGAGCGCGCGAGTGACGTCTTGCGCTCGGTCGGGCTCGGGGACCGGATGGACCACAAGCCCAACGAGCTCTCGGGCGGGCAGCGGCAGCGCGTGGCCGTGGCGCGCGCGCTCGTCAACCGCCCCGCCATCCTCCTGGCCGACGAGCCGACCGGCAACCTGGACAGCACGACGAGCGACGAGATCATGCGCCTCTTCGAGAAGCTGTACCGCAGCGGCAACACCATCATCGTGGTCACGCACGAGGACGACATCGCCGAGCACGCCCGCCGCGTGGTGCGCCTCCGCGATGGGTCCGTCGAGACGGACCGGTCTGTGGCCGCGCCACACATGGCCGCGCTCTCCGACGCGGAGTTGGACGCGACGCCAGAGGCGGTATAGGGCTTCGGGCGTAGGCACGGCGGCCCGAGGGTGGCCTCTGGCGCCAGTCCCGCCAGAAGCGAGCACGCGTGGGAGGTGGACACGTCGGGGTGGGCCGCTGGCGTCTACGTCGTCCGCGCCGAGACCAAGGACGGGGCGGTGAGCGCGGGGCTGACGGTCGCGCGGTAGCGCCAGGGGCCGCTACCCGTTCTGCTCGCGCCAGCGGCGCGCGTTGGCTTCGGCGTTGGCCGCATTTCGCGCCATGCCCTCGGGCGTGGTCCGCTTGAGAGGGCTCTTGCGGAGCCGCTGCCGGAACGCTTCCAGGTCCATCTCCTGCCACGTCGCCAGAGGCGTCTCGGCTACTTCCGGGCGGGCTTGGAAGCGGGCGTCGCGGGTCTCACGGGCAAACTTGTTCCACGGGCACACGTCCTGGCAGATGTCGCAGCCGAAGATCCACGGGCCAAACTCCTTCGCCAGCTCCTGCGCCTGGGGCGGCCACGCAGCGCCGCGCTGCTCGATGGTGTGATACGAAATGCAGCGCGTCGCGTCGATCTGGTAGGGTTGGTCCAGTGCATCCGTCGGGCAGGCGTCCAGGCAGCGCGTGCAGCTTCCGCAGTGGTCCGCCGCGAACGGGTCGTCGGGCTCCAGGTCCACGTCCACGATGAGCTCGCCCAGAAACACGAACGAGCCGTGCGAGCGCGTGAGGAGGTTCGTGTTTTTGCCAATCCACCCGATGCCGGCGCGTTGCGCCCACGCTTTGTCCATGACGGGTGCGGAGTCCACGAACGCGCGCCCGCCCGCGCCGCCAGAGGCCGTGTCCAACCAGTCGAAGAGCTCGGCCAGCTTCTCCTTCAGCACGTCGTGGTAGTCGTCGCCCCACGCGTAGCGGCTGACTTTGCCGACGCCTCTGGCGAGAGCGTCGGCGTCCGCCAGCGGCTCGGGGGCGTGTGCGAGGTAGGTGTGCGCCACGCTGACGACGCTTTTCGCGCCCGGCACCAGCTCACGCGGGTCGATTCTCTTGTCAAAGTTCTGGTCCATCCACGGCATCGCGCCGGCCTCGCCGCCGTGACGGCCGGCATCCAACCACGCCTCCAGGCGCCTAGCTTCGGCATCTAGGCGCTCGGCTCGCGCGATCCCCACCAGATCGAAGCCCAAACGGAGCGCTTGAGCTTTGACTTCACGGGAAAGGCAGGAACGGACGCCAGAGGCTGTCATAAGCTTTTCGTTCGGGTTCAGACGGAGACGAAGGCCTGGAAGCGCTTTTGAGTACCGATTGTTCACGTTGCCAGTTAGGATCTCCGCCGTACACTAGCTAAGGCATCCTGAAAGGACTGCACCGTTTGCCGGACTTGGGTTTAAGATGACCCCGTTCGCGGCCGAAACCCGTATATCTGAAGAGACCGCTCTCGCCCCCCCGTCCATGCCCCGCCTTTTCTTCGCCTTCGCCCTCGCTTTCCTGTTCGCAGGATCGGCCGTGGCTCAGTCCGTTCCGGATTGGGCGTCGTCCTCCACCTCTACCTCTGAGGCGTCGGAAGACAACTTCGGCCCTGGCCCTCCGCCTCCGCCTCCGCCACCACCGAACGTGCCCCTTGACGGCGGCCTCGGTCTTCTGGCTCTCGCAGGCGCGGGATACGCGGCGCGTCGCCTTCGCCAGCGCGACACGGAGTAGCTCTCTGGAAATTCAGACTGTTCGGCCCGTTCCCCTCTGGGAGCGGGCCGAAGCTGTATAGGGCCGGCTCGCCGCTGACCTCTGGCGCCAGAGGCCCTATCATGGCGCCCTCCCTCTGCACCCGGTTTTATGCCTCTCGTCGTCGACTTCGACACGCTTCCCGAGCTGTTCGACAACGTCACCGCGCGCTACGCGGGCTCGGATCACGCCGCTCTCCGCTACAAGGACAAAGCGTCCAAGGAGTGGACCGACATCACGCACGACGCGCTCGCGGAGCAGGTCCGGGCCTTCGCGGGCTTCCTCCACGCCAGAGGCGTCCGCAAGGGGGACCGCGTCGCGTTGCTCTCGGAGAACCGGCCGGAGTGGGCCGTGACCGACCTCGCCGTGCAGTCGCTCGGCGCCGTGACGGTCGCCCTGTACACCACGGTCCCGGCCAGTCAGGTCGCCTACATCCTGGAAGACAGCGGGGCGAAGGTGCTCGTGGTCTCTACCGGCTTGCAGCTCCGCAAGGCCGACAAAGCGCACCAGGAGTCGGCGAGCCTGGAAGTCGTGGTGAGCATGGCGGAGCCGCGCAAGGTGCGCGAGGCGCTGCCTCTGGCGACGTGGGAGACCGCGATGGAGGAAGGCCGTGCCCACCTCGACGCCTCTGGCGAGGAGATCGCCGAGATGGGTCGGAGCGTGACGCCAGAGAACCTGGCCGTCCTCATCTACACCTCGGGCACGACGGGCAACCCGAAGGGCGTGGAGCTCACGCACGAAAACCTCTGCTCCAACGCGAAGGCTGCGCACGGCGCGCTGGACATCTACGAGGACGACATCCACCTCTCGTTTCTCCCGCTCAGCCACGCCTTTGAGCGGACGTGCGGCTACACCGCCATGCTGGGCGGCGGCACGACGATCGCGTACGCCGAGAGCATCGACAGCGTCTCGAAAAACCTCCCCGAGGTGCAGCCGACGATCCTGATCTCGGTCCCGCGCGTGTTTGAAAAGATCTACGCCACCATCCAGAAGTCGGTCAGCGATGGCAGCCTTCTCAAGCGCGGCATCTTCGCGTGGGCCGTCGATACGGGGAAAGCGGTCGCGGATCGCCAGAGGCGGGGGAAATCGCCGGGTGTCCTCCTGGGGCCGCAATACGCGCTCGCGCAAAAGCTGGTGTTCTCCGCCCTGCACCAGAAGCTGGGCGGGCGTGTCCGCTATGCCGTCAGCGGCGGCGCGGCGCTCCCGCGCGAGATCGGGGAATTTTTCGAGGCCGCCGGCCTCTCGCTCGTCGAGGGCTACGGACTGACCGAGACCTCGCCCATCCTAGCGGCCAACCCCGTTGAGGCGCCCATCTACGGAACAGTCGGGCACGTCTTCCCGGGCGTCACCGTCGCCATTCGGGACCTGCAGACGGGCCACATCATCGGGCAGCTTACCGGGACCGAGGGCGACACGCCCGACCTCACGACCGGCGCGGGCGAGATCCTTGCCAAAGGACCCAACGTGATGCGCGGCTACTGGAAGCGTCCAGACGAGACGGCCGAGGTGTTCGACGACGAGGGCTGGTTCAAGACCGGCGACGTGGGCCGCTTCGAAGGCGGCTACCTCCGGATCACGGACCGGATCAAGCACATGATCGTCTCGCGCGGCGGCAAGAACATCTACCCCGGCCCCATTGAGGAGCACTTCGCGACGAACCCGCTCGTGGAGCAGATCCTCGTGATCGGCGAAGGCCGGTCGTACCTCACGGCGCTCGTCGTACCGGCCGAGGAGCCTCTGGCGACGGAGCTCAAGGCGCGCGGCGCCAGCGGCGAGGAGGCCACGCGCGAGATCTACGACGGCATCTTCCGCGAGTACTCCAAAGGCGCTGCCTCGCACGAGAAGATCCGCGACTTCCGCTTCGTAGACGAGGAGTTCTCGGTCGAGAACGAGCTGCTCACGCCGACGATGAAGCCCAAGCGCAAGGCCATCGAGGTGCGCCACGCCGCGCTCGTGGAGGAGATGTACGGCGACGACTGAGACGTCCTCGCAGAACCGGTGTCCTCGCGAGACGCGCAACGGCGCGGCCCCCGTGATCCCAAGCGCTCGGCATTCCGGGATTGCCGCGCTTCGCTCGCGATGACAAACTGGGGGTTCGTGAGGCAGCCTCTGGCGCCAGAGGCCTCTCGCTTCACGTCGTCTCCGGTTGGACGCGCGACGCCAGAGGCCTACTTTGCGGTCCCTTCTCGGAGCGCCTCTGGCGCTCGTGAACACCCTCGGGATGTGGCGCAGCCCGGTAGCGCGCCTCGTTCGGGACGAGGAGGTCGTGGGTTCAAATCCCGCCATCCCGACACGCGCCCCCGTCAGTCTCTGGCGGGGGCGTTTTGTTTGGCCTCTGGCGCCAGAGGCCCACATACGATCTCGTGGCCGGACGCAGGAAAAGCCCGCCCCGGCATCCGGAACGGGCTTGACAGTAGAGCTAACGCCAGGGATGCCGCCGAGACCGAGCCTCTGGCGCGCGCCTGACTATCTACCTGGGCTCAGTAGTAGCGGCGCGATGCGCGCTTGGCCTTCTTGTACGCCTCCTTGCGCTCAACGCGCTTGACGTCGGAGGGCTTGGTGAAGGCGAGGTTGTCGCGGAACTCGCGCAGGACGCGGGCGCGGTTCACGGTGCGCTTGAAACGGCGCAGGGCGCGGTCGATGGACTCCTTGTCGCGAACTTTGATGCCGATGGCCAAACCGATGTACAGTCTAGAGATGGGGACACGAGGTGCGGGGATGCCACGCACGGTCGGACAAAGTAGCCGGTACCGGCCCCTGAACCAACGAACCCAACGCCCATGAACGGTGAAAACGGGCCGAAGGGGCCGGCGTACGCTCAGCGCCAGAGGCCGGTAGTTTCGAGCGCTCCCCTCCCCTCCCCATGCGCCTCGTCCTCGCCACCCGCAACCCCGGCAAAGTCGCCGAACTCGACGCCCGGCTCTCTGGCCTCGGCATCGACCTCGTATCGGCCTCTGGCGTGGAGGGCGCGCCCGAGGTGGACGAGGACCGGGACACGCTACGCGGCAACGCCGAAAAAAAGGCGCGCGCGCTGTTTGAGCACACCGGCGAGGCGTCCCTCGCCGACGATACGGGCCTGGAAGTCGACGCGCTCGGCGGCGCCCCGGGCGTCCACTCCGCGCGGTACGCGGGCCCCGAGGCGGACGACGCAGCCAACCGCCAGAAGCTCCTCGCGTCGCTGAGTGGCCGCACCGACCGCGCCGCGCGCTTCCGAACCGTCCTCGCCTTCGCAGACGAAGCGGGCGTCGAGTTCTTCGACGGCGTGTGCGAGGGCACCATCGCGCCAGAAGCCTCTGGCGATGGCGGCTTCGGCTACGACTCTGTCTTTGTGCCCGCCGATGGGGACGGGCGGACGTTCGCGCAGATGGACGCGGCGGAGAAAAACGGCATCTCGCACCGCGGCCGCGCGCTGGACGCTTTCACGGCCTGGATGGCCGACCGCACATGAGAGCGCTCGTGCAGCGCGTCGCGAACGCGTCGGTCACGGTCAACGGCGAGGAAACCGGCGCGATCGAGGGGGGCCTGCTCGTGCTGCTCGGCGTCCGCACCGGCGACACCGCGCAAGAGGCCGACTGGATCGCGGACAAGATCGCGGCGCTCCGCGTCTTCCCGGACGAGACCGGGCGCATGAACCTCTCCCTCGCCGACACCGGCCGCGATGCGCTCGTCGTGAGCCAGTTCACGCTCTACGGCTCGCTCAAAAAGGGCACGCGCCCCAGCTTTTCGAGCGCCGCCGCGCCCCAAGAGGCCGAGGCGCTGTACGAACGCGTCGTCGCGCGGCTGGCGGACACGCTCGGCCGCCCCGTCCCGACCGGGCGCTTTGGCGCACACATGGACGTTCGGCTCCTCAACGACGGCCCCGTAACGCTGCTGCTGGAGCGCGAGGCCTCTGGCGCGGCCTAACCGAGCGTGCTTCTGGCGCCAGAGGCGTCGCCGTCCGTCTCGTCGTTTCTTTCCTCTCCCCACGCCGACCGATCTCCATGCGCCTCGCCGCCGTTCTCCTCGCGCTTCTCGCCGCCCCCGTTTTTGCGCAGCCTCTGGCGCTGCCAGACCTGCCGCCGTACATCCTGACCAACGCGCGGATCTACACCGTCGATGACGCGAACCCGATGGCCGACGCCATCGCCGTTGACCCGACGGGTGTGATCGCGGCCGTGGGCTCGCGGGAGGACCTCACGGCGATGTACACGTGGCCCGAGGTGGACGCCAAGGGCCACACGGTCATTCCGGGCCTGATCGACGCGCACGCGCACCTGATGAACCTGGGCACGTCGCTGCTGCAGGCGGACCTGGTGGGGACCACGTCCAAAGCCGATGTGATCGCGCGACTGACGGCCTTCGAGGCCGACCTGCCCGAGGGCGCGTGGCTCACCGGCCGCGGCTGGGACCAAAACGACTGGGGGGAGGGCGAGCCCTTCCCCACGCGCGCCGACCTGGACGCGGCGTTCCCGACGCGGCCCGTCTGGCTCGTCCGCATCGACGGACACGCGGGCTGGGCGAACACCGCCGCCCTCCGCGCCTCTGGCGTAGACCCCAACGCCGAGCCGCCCGCCGACCGCGAGGGCGGCGCGACAATCCGCGACGCCAGAGGCCTCCCGACCGGCGTGTACGTGGACGGCGCGATGGACCTCGTGGGCGCGAGCGTGCCCGAAGCCGATGCGGCGTTCTACGAGGAGGCGCTCACGCGCGCGCTGGAGGAAACGGCGCGATTCGGTCTCACGGGCGTTCACGAGGCCGGCATCCCGCTCGCCCTGATCGACATGTACCGGGCCTTCGCCGCAGAGGGCCGCTTCGGCATCCGCAACTACGCGATGGTCTCGCAAGAGGTCTTCCCCGCTTTCTGCGAGCAGTACCCGGACATGATCAACGACGAGCGGCTCGTCGTCCGCTCCGTCAAGGTCTACGCCGACGGCGCACTGGGCAGCCGCGGCGCCGCGCTTCTCGCGGAGTACGCCGACGAGCCCGGCAACACCGGCCTGCTCTTTATGTCGCCAGAGGTGCTCGAATCCGTCGTAGCGGACGCGATGGCCTGTGGCCTCCAGGTCAACACCCACGCGATCGGGGACCGCGCGAACCGCGCCGTCCTAGACGCCTACGAGTCCGCGATGGCCGAGACGGGCGCGGCCTCTGGCGCCGGACGCCACCGCATCGAGCACGCGCAGGTGGTCTCGCTGGACGACATCCAGCGCACGGCTGACCTCGGCGTGATCGCGAGCGTGCAGCCGACGCACGCCACGAGCGACATGCCGTGGGCCGAGACCCGCGTCGGCGCGGACCGCGTGCGCGGCGCTTATGCGTGGCGCCGTCTGATCGACGCCGGCGCGCGCCTTGCGCTCGGCAGCGACTTCCCGGTCGAGCGCGTGAGCCCGCTGCTCGGCTTCCACGCCGCGGTCACGCGCCAGGACGCCGAGGATGCCCCCGCAGGCGGCTGGTACGGCAACCAGGTGCTCTCGCGCGAGGAAGCGTTGCGCGGCTTCACGCTCGACGCCGCCTACGCCGGCTTCATGGAAGACATGGTCGGCAGCCTGGAAGCTGGCAAGCGGGCCGACTTCGTGATCCTCTCGCAGGACCTCATGCGCGTCCCGCCAGAGGCCATCCTCGACACCGAGGTCGTGATGACGGTCCTGGACGGCGCGCCGATCTACGTCGCCGAGTAGCCTCTGGCGCCGATGTCCGACCGCCGCCTCAGCACGTTCCTCTCGCTCGTGCTGCGCCACAAGCCCGAGGCCGCTGGCGTCACGTTGGATTCCAACGGGTGGACGGACATCGGCGACCTCTTGCTGGGCGCCGAGGCCGCTGGCGTGCCGATCTCGCCAGAGGCGTTGCAGCGCGTGGTGGAGACCAACGACAAGCGCCGGTTCGAGATCAGCCCGGACGGCGCGCGGATCCGCGCCCGCCAGGGGCACTCGGTACCGGTCGATCTCGGCCTCGCGCCCGCCGAGCCCCCCGCGACGCTATACCACGGCACGGTCGCGCGGGCGCTTCCTGCCATCCGCCGCGAAGGCCTCCGCCCGATGGAGCGCCACCACGTTCACCTCTCCCCCGACCGAGAGACCGCGGTCCGCGTCGGCAGCCGCCGTGGCGCGCCCGTCATTTTGGAGGTGGATGCCGCCTCGCTCCACGCCCGCGGCGCGGCGTTCTACCTCACGACGAACGGCGTGTGGCTCACGGAGGCCGTCCCGCCAGAGGCCATCCGGTTCGACGCCGCTTCGCCCGCAGCGTAGGTCGCCTCTGGCGCCAGAGGCTCGGCGGGGAGGCACATAAAAGAAGAGCCCACATCCCCCGGGCAAAGGATGTGGGCTCGGCGAGACCGACAAGAAATGCGATCGGCCTCGCGTGGCAGTGGTGGTGGACACAGCCCCGCGGGTCGCTGGTGAGGTGACGCCAGTCGCGCAGCCGGTCTCAGGTCAGTCTGTAGGGCTCATGACAACGCCCCCTGCCGAGGCGTCCGTCGAGAGCGTGGCGCCAGCAGCGCCCGCGGCGTCCTCCGATACCTTCCCCGGTACCACGTAGTGATGGAGGACGCCGCGGGGCTGGTCCGGCGAGCGCACCAGGGTGCGCTCAGGGATCGGGTCGGCGCCAGCGTTGGCAAAGAGCAAGCGGTCCTCGAACGATTGCGCCAGAGGCGCGATGGCGAGCCCGACGACGAGTGCGATGCTCCAGCGGATGAGGAAGTCGCGTGTCATAGTGGGGCGGGGCGCCGTGTCGGTGACCGGAGGCAGGATGCGGACAAAAGGGCCCGAATCAGATGGGGAAGGCGTGTGGCGTGTCTGAGGAATACCTGAGGGAGGCGAAAACAGAGGGAACGGGCGGATTCCGTTCGCCGTGGATAGTGGACACCTGCGGCCCATGCCTCTATCCTCCCCATCCGGGATCGGGCACGACGGCGCGAGGCGCGCACGTTGGCTCGGCCCTGGCTTTCGCGGGACAGCAGCTCCCGCGCCCCGGCATTTATGGAACAGGCGACGCCCCCTCTCACGTCGGCCGCTCCGCTGCCCACCCGCCTCCGCATCGGCGAGTGGGAGGTGGAACCGATGGCCAACCGCTTACGGCGGGGGGACGAGGTGCGCCGCATTGAGCCGAAGGTGATGGAGGTCCTCGTGTGCATGGCCCGCCGCCCCGGCGAGACCGTCACGCGGGACGAGTTCATGGCCGACGTGTGGGAGGGCACCATCGTCACCGACGACGTGCTCGCGCGGTGCATCTCCGAGCTCCGCAAAGCGCTCGGCGACCGCGCCCGCAATCCGTCCTACGTCGAGACGATCCGCAAGCGCGGCTACCGCCTCATCGCCGACGTGGAGGACGCGCCAGAGGCCCGCGCCGACACGCGCATCGCCGCTGGCGCGCGCATCACCGGCGGCCGCGCGGGCGCTCCGGCCTCGGCACGCGAGAGCCGCCGCGCGGACCTCTTGCGGCGGCGCCAGAGGCGGCGGCTGAGCCTCGTTTTGGGCATCCTGCTCGCGCTCACGCTCGTGGGCGCCGGGGCGTTTATCGCCATCCGCGTGTACACCTCGCAGTTCCGGCCTCTGGCGGCCGTGCCCGTGACCAGCCTTCCCGGCGTGGAGCGGGACCCCGCGCTCTCGCCCAACGGCTCGCGCGTGGCGTTTGCGTGGGATGGCGGAGGGGATGAGCCGTTCAACATCTACATCAAGGACGCCTCCGAAGAAGCCGCGGGCTCGATGCAGCAGCTCACGGACAGCCCGGCCGACGATCACAGCCCGGCGTGGAGCCCGGACGGCGAGCGCCTCGCGTTCGCGCGCTGCACCGAAGACGGCTGCGGCGTCTACACCGTCTCGGCCTCTGGCGGGACGCCCGCGCTCCTCAGCGACCTGGAGCGGTTCCAGGTGCGCAACCTCGTGTGGAGTCCGGACGGCTTGCGGCTCGCGTTCGCCGGGCGCCAGGGCGGCTCCGGCGCTTTTGGCGTGCACCTCCTCCCGCTCGATGGGAGCGCACCCCAACGCCTCACCGCCCCGCCCGCGACCTACCCGGGCGACCTCGACCCTGCGTTCAGCCCGGACGGCTTGCGGCTCGCGTTTGTCCGCACGGCTCTGGATGGCCGCCAGGACGTGTGCACGGTTTCCGCCTCGGGCGGGACGGTCTCCCGGCTGGTTCTAGAACAGAAAGGCGTGACCGGCCTGGACTGGAGCGCCGATGGCCGCGAGATCGTTTACGCCGCCAACCGCGACGGTGCGGCGGGCCTCTGGCGCATCGGCGTCAACGGTGGGCGTCCGCGGTGGATCGCGCTCGGCACCGACGGCGGCGAGGTCTCGGAGCCGTCCATCGCCGACAACGGGTCCGGCCTCGCGTTCGCGCGGCGCCTCTCACGCACGCAGATCGTGGGGGTGTACCCCGGCGGCGAGCCCGTCCCCCTACTCTCCTCCACGCGCGAGGACACGCAACCCAACGTGTCCCGTGACGGGAGCAAGATCGCGTTCGTCTCCACGCGCTCCGGCTCGCACGAAGTGTGGGTCTCCGACGCCAGAGGCGAGAATCCGCGCCGCCTCACGCAGTTCAACGGCCCGCGCGTGAGCACGCCACGCTGGAGCCCAGACGGGCAATCCATCGTGCTCGCCGCGCGCCGACAGCAGGGCGACACCAACCTCTTCATCGTCGGCGCCGACGGCGAGGTGCGCACGCTCACGAGCGACCCCGGAGACGAGGTGGCGCCGAGTTGGAGCCGCGACGGCGAGTGGATCTACTTCGCGAGCCAGCGGACCGATACGTGGCAGATCTACCGCATGCCCGCCGCTGGCGGCGACGCGCAAGTAATCACGCGCTACGGCGGCGTGAGCGCGATGGAGGCGTCGGACGGCGCGCTCCTCGTCGTGCGGCACGACCGGAACGGCCTCTGGCGGCTCCCGCCTGGGCCGGACGGCATCGCGCGCGACAACAGCATCACGCGGCTCCGCGCCAACGTCGCGCCCGCAGACTGGGCGAACTGGACCGTAGATGGCGCCTGGGCTTACGTGCTGGAACGCCGAATCGACGGCGGCGCCCTCGTCGTCCGCGTCGAAACGGGCCGGAACGTGCGCGAGGACGTGGCGCAGGTTTCCGACGTGCCGGACCAACCCGGCCTCGCGGTCTTGCCAGGCGGCGAGCGCATCCTGGTCACACAGATCGAGCGCGGCGAGAGCGACATCGCCTTCGTCCCGGACTTTCGATAGCCGCCAGAGGCCTCTGGCGCCGCGCCGGACGGCGGCCACGGGAGGTCGCGAGAACTCCGCCCGCGGACTGCGAACGCGGGCGGCGCGGTTGGCGTAGTCCCCTGCCCCTTCCCCCACCCCATGCAATTCGGATCGACCACCTGGTACGCTGTGCTCCTCCTCGCGGGGATCGCCGTCGGGGTCGCGTTCGCCATCGCGAGAGCTATCTGGCGCGATAAAGGATGAACCCGGCCCTTATCGACCCGCTCGGGCGGCGGCACACGCAACTCCGGCTCTCCCTCACGGAGCGCTGCACGCTGCGCTGTACGTACTGCATGCCCGCCGAGGGGCTGGACTGGACGCCCAACCGGTTGCTCCTCACGACTGATGAACTGGAGCGCGTCGCCGCGCTCTTCGTCGGCATGGGCGTCAACAAGGTGCGGCTGACCGGCGGCGAGCCTCTGGCGCGCAAAGACGCCGTCGAGGTGGCGCGGCGGATCGGCGCGATGGGGGGTGTGCAAGGCCTCGCGATGACCACCAACGGCCTCGCGCTGGAAAAGCACCTGCCCGCACTGGACGAGGCCGGCGTCACCCAGATCACGCTCTCGCTCGACACGCTCCGCGACGACCGCTTCCGCACGCTCACCCGCCGCGACGGCCTGGACCGCGTGCTCGGCGCGATGGAGGCCGCGCTCGCCAGAGGCTACGGCGTCGGCACTGGCCGGCCGCTCAAGATCAACGTCGTCGTCCTGCGCAACGAGGAGGCCTCTGGCGGCAGCGTCGGCAACGACGACGAGGTGCAAGACCTGGCCGCGCTCGCGCTCCGTTATCCCGTGGAGGTGCGCTTTATCGAGTGGATGCCCTTTGCCGGGCTGGGCTGGGAGAAGAGCGCGCTCGTGCCGTGGACCGAGACCCACGCGCGCATAGAGGACGCGCACGGGCCCCTGGCGCCGCGTGAGGACGCGCCGGACTCCACCTCGCGCACGTTCACGTTCGCCAGAGGCGGGCCGGGCCGCGTCGGCTTTATCGCGAGCATGAGCGCGCCGTTCTGCCGCGGCTGCACGCGCCTCCGCGTCACCGCCGATGGCGCCCTCAAAGTGTGTCTCTTCGGCTCCGCCGAGGTCTCCCTCCGCGACGCCATGCGCGAGGGTGCAACCGACGACGACCTCCGCGCGCTCGTTGCCGGTGCGGTCGCGCGCAAAAAGCCCGCCCACGACGGACAGACCATCAGCCTGGACGCGCTCGCCTCTGGCGCGAACGCGAACCGCTCCATGATTGCGATCGGGGGATAGGCGACGCGCGAGACGGTATGCCGGCGTGCCGGTTTTCTTCGGGCGCCAGAGGCGCCATCCTGCGGCATGAGCGCAACCCCGTTCGGCCCTCGCCGGTATCTTTGCCAGCACCTACCACCTCTACACGATGACCGACCTCGACTCTCCACCGCACCACGCCAGCGGCCTCAGCCACCTCGACGAGCAGGGCCGCGCGCGGATGGTGGACATCAGCGCCAAAACGGCGACCTCGCGGACGGCCGTGGCTACAGGCCAGGTGCGGCTCGGCGAGCGCGCCTTTGTCGCCGTGCGGGACCAGCAGATCCAGAAGGGCGACGTGCTGACCGTCGCGCAGATCGCGGGCGTGCTCGGCGCCAAGCAGGCCAGCCGCCTGCTTCCGCTCTGCCACGACGTCCTCCTCCAGAACGTCGAGATCGCGTTCGAGCTCAACGAAGCCGAGTCGGCCATCGACATCCGCGCGATCACGAAGACGGAGGGCGCGACGGGCGTGGAGATGGAGGCCATGACGGCCGTGTCCATCGCCGCGCTGACGGTCTACGACATGTGCAAGTCGGTCTCGAAAGACATCGAGATCGGCAGCATGCGGCTCCTGGCGAAATCTGGCGGCCGTAGCGGCGATTACCGCCGCACGAACTAACACCCCGGGCCACAGGCCCACACGTCCATGTTTGACGCACTCCTCGGTGGCGGCGCGATCGTCGTCATCCTCGCGATCGTCCTCGGCTTCATCCTCCTGGCGTACTTCGTACCGCTCGGGCTCTGGATTTCGGCGCGCACCGCCGGGGTCGACATCAAGATCAGCGAATTGATCGGGATGCGCCTGCGCAAGGTGCCGCCGCCCGCTATCGTGCGCCCGCTCGTGACGGCCCGGAAGGCCGGCATCGACGTGACCGCTAACCAGCTCGAAACGCACTACCTCGCCGAGGGCGACGTGCGCCAGGTGGTCAACGCGCTGATCTCCGCCGACAAGGCGAACATCGACCTCTCGTTCGAGCAGGCGACCGCCATCGACCTCGCGGGCCGCGACGTGTTCGAGGCCGTGCAGGTGAGCGTCAACCCGAAAGTGATCGAGACGCCACCGATCTCCGCGATCGCGAAGGACGGTATCCAGGTCCGCGCCATCGCGCGCGTGACAGTCCGGGCCAACATCGAGCGGCTCGTCGGTGGCGCCGGCGAGGAAACGATCATCGCGCGCGTCGGCGAGGGCATCGTGTCCACGATCGGCTCGTCTGCGACGCACGCACAGGTGCTGGAGAACCCAGACCTGATCTCCAAGACGGTCCTCGCGAAGGGGCTGGACAGCGGGACGGCGTTCGACATCCTCTCTATTGACATCGCGGACGTGGATGTGGGCGAGAACATCGGCGCCAAGCTCCAGACCGACCAGGCCGAGGCCGACCTCCGGGTTGCCCGCGCCAAGGCGGAGGAGCGCCGCGCCGCCGCCGTCGCGGCCGAGCAGGAGCAGCGCGCCAACCTCGTCGCCGCCGAGGCCGAGATCCCGAAGGCGATGGCCGAGGCCTTCCGCCAGGGCAACCTCGGCATCATGGACTACTACCAGATCCGCAACGTGGAAGCCGATACGCGCATGCGCGACTCCATCGGCGGCGGCAGCGACGGTACGGAGAGCCAGGCGTAACGACCGCGCCTCTGGCGGACGCCTCCGCCAGAGGCCGGGCAACTCGCCTCTGGCGTGGCGGTCTCCCCACGTTCCGCTTCTCCCCGACCGCCCATGCTCCGCCTTCTTGCGCTCACCGCCCTCGCGCTCCTGACGCTTCCCGCCAGAGGCCAAACCGACGCCTCTGGCGACGTGCCGCCGCCGTGGGAGCTGAGCCGCGCGCAGGATGGTGACGGCCCGCTCTCGGCGTACGCGCGTCTGCTGGAGACCGAAGCGGCGTGGATAGAATCGGACGAATGGCGCGATGCCTACATCCAAACGCTGGCGCAGCGGGACGCAGCGTTGGGCCGCCACCAAAGCGCCCTCGTGATGTGGGACCGCTCGATGGGACGCCGCCGGGACAGCGTAGCCGTGCTTGACGCAGGCGTCCGCGCTGTGGATGCCGCGGCGTACATCGCTAAAAGTGCGGAGGCGGAACGCGTCGTGATGGTCAACGAAGCGCACCACGACGCGGCCACGCGTCTGCTCACGCTCCGCCTCTTGCCCCTGTTGTACGAGCGCGGCTATCGCTACCTCGCCGCCGAGACGTTCGCGCCCGAGATCGACAGCAGCGTTGCCGCCAGAGGCTATCCGGCTGCGGGGGACGGGTACTATTCCGACGAGCCGGTCTTCGGCGAGATGATCCGCGAGGCCGTCCGGCTGGGCTACACCCTGATCCCGTACGACGACGCCAAGCCGGAGATCGAGAACGACACGCTGGACTACCAGAAGCGCCGCGACCTGACCGAGGCGGAGCACCTGCGCGACCGCATCTTCGCGCGCGATCCTGAC
Source organism: Rubricoccus marinus (assembly GCF_002257665.1). Classification (NCBI taxonomy): domain Bacteria; kingdom Pseudomonadati; phylum Rhodothermota; class Rhodothermia; order Rhodothermales; family Rubricoccaceae; genus Rubricoccus; species Rubricoccus marinus. The sequence goes on from NZ_MQWB01000001.1 coordinate 3,156,105, forward strand.
GCCAAAGTGCTCGTCCACGCGGGCTTCGGCCACATTGAGGAAGAGGTCGGCCCGCGGTTTTACCCGATGGCGGTGTACTTCCGAGAGCTCACGGGCATCGACCCGCTGACCGTTGATCAGGTGACGATGGCGGCGGCGAGCGAGCCCGCGTTCGACACTCCGCTCCGCCGCGGTGCGGACGAGGCGGGTTTGCTCGGCGATGTCCCCGCGCTTCTGCTCGGTGCCAGCGGTGAGCCTCTGGCGCCGGTCCGCTACAGCGTGGACCTCCAATCCTTCGCGCCCCGCGTAGAACGCCCGGTGCTCGCCCTCCCCGGCCGCCACCTCGCGACAGTCACCGCGCCAGAGGCCTGCGCACGGGTGCTCTGCCTTGTCGAGGTCCGCCTCGCGAGCGAGGGCCCCGACGCCGTCCCGCTGGATCGCCTCGTCGTAGACGCTCCCGGCCCCGTTACGGTCAGCGCCAGAGGCCAGTCCCTCGTGCAGATCCTCGACGGGGAGACCGGCGTAGTGCTGCTCGAACACGCCCTTTCCGATGACTAGTCCTGCGCCTCTGGCGGCCCGCGTGGCCGCCTTCGCCAGCACCGCCGCCCTCTCCACCACGCAAGACCTGATCCGCGCGACGGCTCCGGCACTCGGCCCAGACGCCGACATGAGCGTCGTGGCCGAGGAAACGCTCGTGCTCGTCGCGACGGTCACGGCCCGCGCGGCAGAGGTGGGGCTCCAGTCCGCGCCAGAGGCCCTGCAGGCCGTGGGGCCAGCGCTGGCGGAGGTGCCGTTTCTCTACCACGACTTCCTGCTGGGCGCCGAGATGATCGCGGCCGGCGCCGAGGGCGATGTGGAGCCGGACCAGTCGGTCTACGACCGGCTCGCGCGGAAGGCGGACTTCTATACCGCGCACCTGCCTCCTGGACGGTTTCCGGGGCCGCGTGCGCTGGGCGACAAGTTGCCGCTCTGGATGGGCCGCGTCTCGCCGCCGGGCCTGCCCACCTCACCCGACAAGCGGCTGGGCGATCTCGGCCTGGTGGATGTGTTGGCCGCGCACGCGCGGCTCGTGCTCGCCTTCGCGCAGAAGGCCTCTGGCGCCGACGCCTAGCCTGTGCCGGACTCGACGCCAGAGGCTCCACGCAGCCGGCCCCTCTGGCGCCGCGTGCTCGGGTGGACGCTCCTGGCGCTGATGCTCGCAGCGGTCATCGTGACAGTCGAGGCGTGGCCCTCGCTGGGTGGCGAGATCCGAGGCGCGAGGCTGGAGCGCGTGCAGCGCTCACCGCAGTATGGCGCCGAGGGGTTTGAAAACGTGATCCCTGCCCAAGCCGACGGGTTCTCTCTCGGCACGGCCTGGGACTTCTTCACCGACGCGACGCCCGCGCAGTTTCCCGACGCGCCTCTGGCGACGGTCACGCGAGAGGCCACGGACTTTTCCGCTCCGCGCCAGAGGCTGCGCGTGACGTGGCTGGGGCACTCGACGCTGCTCGTCGAACTGGACTCGGCGCGCATCCTGATCGACCCGGTATGGGGCGAGCGCGTCTCGCCGTCGCGGTGGATCGGCACGCGGCGGTTCGCGCCGCCGCCTCTGGCGCTGGACGCGCTGCCTCCGCTCGATGCCGTCTTGATCTCTCACGATCACTACGACCACCTCGACACGCCGACCGTCCGCGCACTCGCCGGCCGTGTGCCGCGGTGGATCGTACCGCTCGGCATCGGCGCGCACCTGGAAGCATGGGGCATCGCGCCAGAGGCGATCACGGAACTGGACTGGTGGGAAACAGCCGAGGCCTCTGGCGTGACGCTCGTGAGCACGCCCGCGCGGCACTTCTCCGGGCGCTTCGTGAATGACCGCGATGCAACGCTCTGGACCGGCTGGGCCATCCTCGGCGAGTCCGAGCGCGTGTTCTATAGCGGCGACACCGCGCTCACGCCGTCCTTCGCCGAGATTGGCAGACGCTACGGGCCGTTCGACCTCACGCTCATCGAGAGCGGCGCGTACAACGAGGCCTGGGCCGACGTGCACCTCGGGCCGGAGCAGGCCATCGCGGTCCACCGGATGGTGCGCGGGCGCGTGATGATGCCCGTCCACTGGGCCATGTTCGACCTCTCGGTCCACGGCTGGACCGAGCCCGCTGAGCGCGTCCGCGCCGCCGCCGAGCAGCTCGGGATTCCGGTCGCGTTCCCGCGCCCGGGCGAGAGCGTCACGCCAGAGGCCTACCGCACCCAACCGTGGTGGCCGGACCTCCCGTGGAAAACGGCGGCGGAGTCGCCTGCGATCTCCTCGGGTCTGCCCGATAGCGTGCGCGCGCTCGTTCCCGGACCGTAGCGCCAGAGGCCTCTGGCGAGAACCGGACATGCCTCTGGCGCCAGAGGCTACGCTTTGAGGCGCACGGCTGTACCGTAGGCCATCATTTCGGCCATGCCTTGCCCCACCATGCTGGTCGTGAACCGGACGTTGATGACGGCGTCGCCGCCCACATCGATCGCGTCCTGCTTCATGCGGTCCAGCGCTTCGTCGCGCGCGTCGCGCAGCATTTCCGTGTAGCCTCGGATCTCGCCGCCGACGACGCTTTTCAGCCCGGCCATAAGGTCGCGCCCGACGTGTTTGGCGCGAACCGTGTTGCCGTAGACCACGTCGAGGTGGTCGGTGATCGTCTCGCCAGGGATGTGATCGGCGGAGGTAATGGGGATAAGAGGCATCGAGAGGGGGAGCAGTGGAATCAACAGGACGTGCCGCCCCTACGTCCTGCCTGTGCGGAAAGTGACGGCCGCGCCGCCAGAGGCTACACCGCCAGCGCAGCGATTTCCTCCGCGCTGATCTCGCGTCCTTCGGGCGAGGTCGGGTCAAACACGAGCGCGTGCTCGGCGCCGAGGATGTGCATCTCGCCAGAGGCCACACGGAGCGCCGTGCCCTCGGGCAGACCCACGACCGGCATCTCCGGGTTCGCCACAACGAACTCCGCCAGCCTCTGGCGGCGCGTCTCGCCGCGGTGGCCGGGCGGATGCGCGTCGGTAAAGTGGGGATTGATCTGGAACGGGACGAGCCCGAACGCCTCGAATGTTGGCGGCTGCGCAACGGGCATGTCGTTCGTCGTCTTGATGGTGGGGCACGCGAGGTTGGAGCCCGCGCTCCAGCCCACGTACGGCATCCCGTCCTGCACCCTCTGGCGCACGAGTTCAACCAGTCCCACGCGGTACGTCTCTTTCAGGAGTTGGAACGTGTTGCCACCACCGACGAGAACCGCATCGGCCTCCCCTACCAGTCCCGTCGGGTTTGCCGTCTCGTGCACGCTCACGATCTCGATGCCCAAGCCGTCCAGCGCCTCGCGCACCTTTGCGGCGTAATCGTCCCAGGACACGGTGACGCCCGCGTAGGGGATAAACGCCGCGCGTTTCACGCCGTCTAGCGTCTCCCGAAGCCACGGGAGCGCATGCGTGAGGTAGCCCGCGTCGGAGGAAGAGTTGCTGAGCAGGAGGAGGTTCATTGCGGGACTGGGGACTGGGGACTGGGGACTGGAAGCAAGCCGGCCTCTGGCGAATGCGCAAGCCTCTGGCGCCAGAGGCCCGATCTGCTCCCTACTGGCGCTCACTTGCGCGCTTACATCACACGGTCGGGGTCTGGCGGCGGCGGAACGGTCCCACGGTAGCCGAGAACAGTTTGGAGTGCCTTGATCGCGACCGGGAATTGCTTCTGGACGTACCACTGGTCTGCCGCGCGCCGGGCGCCGAGCGCGTAGGTGGGGTAGGCGAAGATGGTGTCCGAGATGGTCTGGAGCGAGGTCCCGGCCTTCATCGCGACGGCAAAGATCTGCATCAGCTCGCCCGCTCGCTCGCCCAGTACGCTCGCGCCGAGGATCTTGCCGCGCCACTCGGTCGCGAAGACCTTGATGCTGCCGATGGTTTTGCCCTCGGTGATGCCGCGGTCCACCTTCGTGTATGGGAAGTCGTAGGTGACGTAGCTCTCGCCGCGCTCCTGTAGTTCCTCCTCGCTCGCCCCGAGGTGCGCCAGCTCGGGGTCGGAAAACGTGGTCCACGGCACGCCGGCCCGGTCGATAGAGGAGGGAATCTTGAGGATAGCGTTGGTCGTCGCCACCTTCGCCATGTGCTCGCTCATGTGGGTGAGCTGGTACTCGCCGGTGCAGTCGCCAGCGGCCCAGATGTGGCCCTGCGAGGTGCGGCAGCGGTCGTCGACGGTGATGCCCTTTTTCGTGTACTCAATGCCGGCGTCGCCGAGGTTGAGCGTCTCGATGTTGGGCTTCCGCCCTGTCGCGATGAGCAGCCGGTCGGCTTCCAGTGTATCGCCACCGCCGAGGTGCAGGCGCACGCCAGAGGCATCGGCCGCCTCTACGCGCTCCACCTTCGCGCCGAAGACGAACCGCACGCCTTCCTCCTCAAGCCTCTGGCGGAGCGTGTCCGCGTGGTCGGGGTCGTCGCGGCCGAGGATGCGGTCCGCGTTGTCCACGATCGTCACCTGAGTGCCCAGCCGGTTGAACGCCTGCCCCATCTCGATGCCGATGGGTCCGGCGCCCACAATCGCGAGGTGCTCGGGCTGCTCAGTGATCTCGAACAGCGTCTCGTTGGTGAGGTAGTCCACCGCGTCCAGTCCTTTGATGGGCGGCGGCGCAGCGCGTCCGCCGGAGCAGATGACGAACATGCGGCTCGTCACGCGGCGCTTGTGGTGGTCGCCGCCAGAGGCCTCTGGCGTGATCTCGATGGTGTGGGGGTTGATGAACCGCGCGTCGCCGTGGACCACCTCAATGCCGAAGCCTTCGTAGATCGCCGGATCGTCCGCGTCCTCGTAGACCTCCTCGCGGAGCGCGTGGACGTGCCGCATGATGTCGCCGAAGCGGACGCTTACCTCGGCGTCCACGCCGAAGGCGGAGGCTTCGCGCGCGTGGTGCGCAAGGTGGGCCGCGTGGAGGAGCGCCTTAGAGGGCACGCAGCCCGTCCACGTGCAGTCGCCGCCGAGGCGGTCGCGCTCGATCATCATCGTCTTGACGCCCGCGTTGGCCGCGATGCCTGCCGCGGTGAGGCCAGCGGAGCCGCCGCCGATAACGATGTAGTCGAAGTCGTACTGAGCCATATCGAGAAGGGGAAGGCCTCTGGCGCCAGAGGCTGAGATCGTGAACGGACGGATATGGGCATGACTACGCGCGAGGTGCGACCTTGGAGCCCTCCTTTCAAACGCCTGTCGCTCGCGACTGACCGCACGTGCTCCTCTACGCCGTCACGTACGACGATCCCCGCAGCCTGACTCCGAAAGGCCTCAGCACCAAGACTGAGCCGTTCTGGATGTACGACCAACTCCCCACCGCCGAGCACGCACGGCGGAGCCACCCCGGCAGGCCCGGTTGGATCCTCGTGCTGGACCGCGACGCGCTCGACCTGGCGACAAGCCCGGACGGCGCCGAGCTCACCATGCCGAGCCCGCCCGTCGTGTGGTCCATCCCGCGAGAGGCCATCCTGAACGTGGACGCCGACGGCGACTACTGGCGGCCGTACCCCGTCGTGGCCGCTGGCGGCTTCGTGGTGCGCCGCTCCCAGAAGGGCAACATCAAGCTGCTCCTCATCAAGCGGCGTGGGAAGTGGGACCTGCCGAAGGGCAAGGAGGACCCCGGCGAGACGCCCGTTCAAGCCGCGCGGCGCGAGGTGTCTGAGGAGGTCGGCGTCAAGAAGAAGTACATCGAGATCCTCCACCCGCTCGGGCACACCATCCACGGGTACATCTGGCATAAGCGCGGCGTCTACGCCGTCAAGACCACGCACTGGTTCTCCATGACGACGGAGGCCCGGGAGTTCATCCCGGAGAAGGGCGAGGGCATCAAGAAGGTGAAGTGGATGAAGTGGGCCAAGGCCGGCCAGAAGCTGGGCTACAAGACGCTCCGCCAGCACCACGCCATCTTGGACCCCGAGGTCCTCGGCGTGTAGCCTCTGGCGCTGCGCGACGCGCGTCGAGACCTCTGGCGCCAGGGGCCCGGCTCTTGTGCCGCCAGAGGCCGCAGACGGGGTGAAGACGGGTGCCCTGGGCACGAGACGGCCCCACCAGGCCGATATCTTCGCGCCCTCCCTCTTGGTCCCCGATGAACCGTCTCTCTCTGCTTCTCCTACTGGCCCTGCCGTTCGCCGGCTGCGACTCCAACGAACCCGTCGTCAACTCGTGCGCGAACGAGTCGCGGGAGATCGTGATGGAGGAACTCGTTACCGGGACGAGCCCCGCGCGCGCAGATGCCAACGACTTGGTGCGCATCAACTACGTCGGCCAGCTCGAAGACGGGACCGTCTTTGACAGCGCGACGAACTACACCGAGCGCGTTTCGGCGTTCGTCGCGGGCTTCAGCGAGGGCGTCACCGGCATGCGGATCGGCAGCAAGCGCCGCCTCACAATCCCGCCCTACCTCGCCTACAGCACGGAGAGAAGGACTCGGACTGTCGACGGCGAGGAGGTCGAGATTATCCCCGCGTGCTCCACGCTCATCTTCGAGGTGGTGCTGCTGGACATCCTGACCTAGGGCGCCGTCCGGCGCGCGGCCTCTGGCGCCAGAGGCTCAGCCATCACCGTAGAGCTTCTTAAGCTCCGCGATAAAGGCCTGCCGGACATCCCCGAACACGCCGGTCTGGGTGATCTCGTCGTTGCCCTCAACGCTGAACCAGTCCAGCCCGGCCTCGCGGCCAGACACGAGGAAGTCGTTCGAGGCGATCGTGTACGTACGCGCGGGGTCGACAGGCTGACCGTTCACCAGCCACGCGCCAGAGGCGCCCGTAATGCCACTGGTTTGGAGGTAGCCGCCTGTTCCGGCGTTGGTTTGTCCCTGGTCTAGCAAGCGCGCCAGAAGCCGTCCGGGCATCTCGACGGTGACCACGTCGCCGCCAAACGGCATCACACGGATGGCGTCGTACTCGGAAAACGGCCCCGGCGTCAGCACGTCGTCGATGCGGACGGAGCCGCCGTTGAAGACCGCAGCCTCCGCACCGGAGACGGCACGGAAGCCGTCGGCGATGGTTGTCCCCAGGAGAGAGGGCCGCGTCCGAATCGTCCCCTCGCGCCCATCTAACGGCTCGCCCAGTTGCACCACGATGCGGTCGGGCTCGAACCCTTGCTCGCGGAAGCCGGCGTACGCGGCGTCCACCCATCGTGCCACCTCGGCGGCAACGGCGGGGTCCTCTGGCGTCCGCTCAGTAATCGGAACCAGCGTGGACTCGACAGTCATCTCGCCAGAGGCCCGGTTCAGACGCACCTCGTGCACGTAGACGGTCCGGGCGTTGGCGTCCGCTTTGAGGATGGGCGTGGCGTCCGTTCCGCGGTAGGCGCGGATGTTCTCATGCTCATGCCCTCCTAGCACGAGGTCTAGCGCGGGAATGCCTGCCGCCGCTCTCACGTCGTCGGCGAAAGAGAGGTGCGTCAGACCGATCAGCACTTCGCTCTTCCCTTCGGTCTCGCGCACATCTGCAGCCAGTTCCTCCATCACGTCCCCGTACTGGACGTAGTCCTTCACGGTCGACGGCAAAACGGTACTGACTACGCCAACGCGGATGTTGTCCGGTCCCACCGTGAGCACGGTGTGTTCGTCCACGCCCTCAAACGACGCGAAGCCTCTGGCGGCCCGAGCGTTTCCAGAGATGACCGTGAACTCGCTTTCGATCATCCTCTGGCGGAACGCGTCCTCGCTCACGTCGAACTCGTGGTTGCCCAGCGCAGCAACGTCCAAGCCCATCGCATTCAAAACTGCGACCATTTGCCGCCCTGCTAGCCTCTCGCCGTCTACACGCGCCGTGCCGAGCGCGGATGGGCTGAGGTAGTCCCCTGCCAGGACCGCTATGGTGTTCGGGTTTTCGGCGCGAAGCTGCCGCAGAAGACCGCCGACCCGCGCGAGCCCTCCCGCTTTCCCGCCCTCTACAGGCGTGATCTCGTACACGTCATTAAGGTGTAGAATCGTAAGACGCACCTCATCGCCAGAGGCGCGCACCGGTGGCACGGCCTCTGGCGCTCCTACCGGCCCACCTGCGGAGCACCCGGCTAGCGCCATCGCGGTGACGAGGAGGAACGGACGGAATCGACGCATATCGGGTGGGCGGGAATGAATGAAGGACGCCAAAGGGCCGAACTCACCGCGCCCTCAAAGCATTCCATACATTACCACTCAACATCCATTCACTAGCACCCTCCTATTTTGGCCCTCTACGAGCTTCAGAACGCAACCCTTGGCGGCATTCCTGGCGAAGGATACGCCTACCCCGTCGACACGTACAAAGGCACTGTCTACCGCGGTGTCTTCTTTGCTGGCAACGACGCAGACCTCGATGGCCTCCCCGGCCGTGACGACGCCACTTTCGAGGGGACGGTATACCTGAAGACCTCAGAGCGGACGGACGAGGTGCCTGTTGATGTCACCAACGTCGTCAACGTCGCGGTGGGCAGCCGCGCAGACTTCGACGTCTTGGACTCCTAATCGACTGTCGACTTCAGGCGCAACGCGTCGACCTTGCGGGTCGACGCGTTTTTTTATGCCGTCGTCCCACTTTTACGAATGCGCGCCAGCACTCCACCGGCGCGCTCGATCTGGAAACGGGCCTCGCCAGAGGCTACTGCAGCCCGAGGCTTCGGACACATGCCGCAAGCGCCTCTCTCTGCTCTTCTGTCAGGGAGCGCGGCACGATCATTCGCACTTCTACGTACAGGTCTCCGCACTGTGTGGCAGTCCGTACTCCCTGCCCACGTAGACGCAACCGTTCCCCCGGCTGCGTTCCAGGCGAGACGCTGATCTTGACGCTTCGGCCGTACGCGTTTGTAATTGCGCGTTGAGTGCCCAACAAGGCTTCAATCACCGTAATGGGCTCCACGATGTGGAGGTCATTCCCCTCGCGTCTAAAACGGGGGCTTGGGGCTACGCGAAAGACCACGTAGAGGTCGCTCCTCTTGCCGCTCTCGGACTCCGGACCTTTCTCCTTGAACCGAACCTTTACGCCGGAGCGGACCCCCTGCGGGACTGGCACCTGTACCGCTGTGCCATCGGTGAGCGTAACGCTCGTGTGCCCTCCTTTAAGCGCTTGCTCAAACATTAGCCGGACTTCGGCTTCGACGTGGCTCCGCGTGTACGCTTTGGAGATTGCGAACGCCGCTCCGAAATGAACAGAAGCGTGCATGTCGCGCCCTGCGTCTCCGAGACCGAAGCGCATACGGTCGTACTCCAATCGAGCGGACGGGTTGGACAGCACCTCATACGCCTCTTGGATCTCCCGAAAGTGCTCCAATCGGTCGTGAGCACCCGCGTTTCGGTCCGGGTGTAGCTCTTGGGCGAGACTCCGGTAGGCCCGCTTAATTTCAGCGTGGCTGGCCGTCTCCGAGACGTCTAGGACGTGGTAATGGTTGGATATCTCTGCCATGCGACTTCGTCCCGCCGTGCCGATCTGGCACGAGTGAGCTCATCCTTTCTACCGGCTCTAAAACCGTACCAACCCTGATGCCCGACGCCCTGTCATTCGACACCCTCCTCATCGCGAACCGAGGCGAGATATGCGTTCGCATCATCCGGACCTGCCGAGAACTCGGTATACGTACCGTGGCCGTTTACTCCGACGCCGACCGAGACGCGCTCCACGTGCAGATGGCTGACGAGGCCGTCCGAATTGGGCCCGCTCCATCCAACGAATCCTATCTGCGCATCGACGCGATCCTAGACGCAGCTCGGGCCACTGGCGCTCAGGCGATCCATCCAGGCTATGGCTTCCTCTCCGAGAACGCCGGGTTCGCTCGCGCTTGTGCAGAAGCCGGAATAATCTTCGTTGGGCCATCGCCAGAGGCCATTGAGCAGATGGGCGACAAGACGTCGGCGCGTGAGCTTATGCGAGCCGCAGGTGTCCCAATGGCTCCGGGCACTCCCGACGCGATCGAGGACGCTGAAGAAGCAGAACGGGTCGCAGGTGACATCGGATACCCTGTGCTCGTTAAAGCGGCAGCAGGCGGAGGCGGCAAGGGAATGCGGGTTGTTCACCGGGCAGAGGACTTCCTCTCCTCTTTCGAGATGGCACGCAGTGAGGCCCAAAGCGCCTTTGGTGATGGAAGGGTGTATCTGGAGAAGTACGTGGTTGGACCGCGTCACATCGAATTTCAGATCCTCGCTGACTCCCATGGCAACGTAGTGCACCTCTTTGAACGTGACTGCTCTATCCAGCGGCGTCACCAGAAGGTGGTGGAGGAGGCACCGAGCTCAGTACTGACTCCTGAACTACGCGAGAGGATGGGCGCTGCAGCGGTAGCAGCGGCTAAAGCGTGCTCCTACGAAGGTGCAGGCACCATCGAGTTCCTCCTGACCTCTGAAATGGAGTTCTACTTCCTTGAGATGAACACCCGTCTTCAGGTGGAGCACCCCATTACAGAGATGATTACCGGGTTGGACCTCGTAGCCGAGCAACTACGAATCGCGTCTGGAGCCACACTGGGGTACAGCCAGAATGATCTCACGATCAACGGACATGCGATCGAATGCAGGATCTACGCAGAAGACGTACCGGGTGGGTTTCTACCAGACCCAGGGCCACTGTTTAGACACCGCTCTCCTGACGGTACGGGAGTACGAGTCGATACCGGAGTCAGCGAAGGAGGCCGCGTGCCGATCTACTACGACCCTATGATTGCAAAGCTGATCGCATGGGGGGAAGACAGAGAGACTGCCCTACGGCGTATGCGTCGCGCGCTTCAGGACTACATGATCGTTGGGGTCTCAACGACCATACCCTTCTGTGCCTCAGTCATAGAGAACCCTCGGTTTCAAACAGGAGAGTACTCGACTGCGTATGTCGACAACGAGTTTGCGATCGACGCAATCGAAGCCACCGATGTTGAGGCGAGAATTGCGGTCCTCGCCGGCTTGCCTTCCGAGGGCTCTGATAAGGCCTTACCCAAGGCACTACGCCTCGAGGAAGATGCACCTTCTCGTTGGTTAAACCGGCGCTGACGTTGCATAGCCGGGGGCGCACACAAAAAGAGCCCCGACTCCAATCAGGAGTCGGGGCTCAAAGGAACTTGGCGACGACCTACTCTCCCACCTAGTGGCAGTACCATCGGCGCTGCGGGGCTTAACGGCTCTGTTCGGAATGGAAAGAGGTGGGTCCCCCGCGCTAGAGTCACCAAGAATCGGGTGACATGCGGATAGCCGTAGCAAAACCGATCAGGGCGACCTAGCAGGTCAACTCTCATCGTATCAAGCAAATGCAATATGTAAATGCAACAACGTGTGGCGTTAAGCCACGTAGGTAATTAGTACGGCTCGGCTTCACATGTTACCACGCTTCAACCTGCCGCCTATCAACGTCCTAGTCTCGAACGACCTACAAGGGAAATCTCATCTTCTGGTGGGCTTCGTGCTTAGATGCTTTCAGCGCTTATCCCTTCCCGACATAGCTACCCAGCGATGCGCCTGGCGGCACAACTGGTACACCAGAGGTCAGTCCGTCCCGGTCCTCTCGTACTAAGGACAGCTCCAGTCAAATTTCCAACGCCCACAGCAGATAGGGACCGAACTGTCTCACGACGTTCTGAACCCAGCTCACGTACCGCTTTAATGGGCGAACAGCCCAACCCTTGGGACCTTCTCCAGCCCCAGGATGCGATGAGCCGACATCGAGGTGCCAAACCTCCCCGTCGATGTGAACTCTTGGGGGAGATAAGCCTGTTATCCCCGGCGTACCTTTTATCCTTTGAGCGACGGCCCTTCCATTCGGGACCGCCGGATCACTAAGGCCTGCTTTCGCACCTGCTCGACCTGTATGTCTCGCAGTTAAGCGTCCTTGTGCCTTTACACTCTACGCACGATTACCGACCGTGCTGAGGACACCTTTGCAAGCCTCCGTTACAATTTAGGAGGCGACCGCCCCAGTCAAACTACCCACCTAACACTGTTCCCCGACCGGATCACGGCCGTGGGTTAGGCACCGACCAAACCAAGGGCGGTATTTCAAGGGTGACTCCATGACGCCTGGCGACGCCACTTCAAAGTCTCCCGCCTATCCTACACATGGTTTGGCAAGTGTCAATG